>NZ_JBSRVX010000017.1:0-26125 GCF_055134745.1 Actibacterium sp. | reverse complement strand
CTCCGGTATCGATCAAGGCGGTTGCGATAATGGTCAGCGAACCGCCCTCTTCGATGTTACGCGCCGCGCCGAAAAACCGCTTGGGCCGCTGCAGCGCATTTGCGTCAACGCCCCCGGTCAGCACCTTGCCAGAGGATGGCACAACAGTGTTATAGGCGCGGCCAAGGCGGGTGATGGAATCAAGCAGGATCACCACGTCACGCTTGTGTTCAACCAGACGTTTGGCCTTTTCGATCACCATTTCCGATACAGCAACGTGGCGGGTCGCGGGTTCGTCGAAGGTCGATGACACGACCTCACCCTTTACCGAACGTTGCATGTCGGTGACTTCCTCGGGCCGTTCATCAATCAACAGCACGATCAGATAGCATTCAGGGTGATTGACCGCGATTGAATTGGCGATGTTCTGCAACAGCACCGTTTTACCGGTGCGCGGCGGCGCCACGATCAGGCCCCGCTGTCCTTTACCAATCGGCGCAACCAGATCAATGATCCGGGCAGAGCGGTCCTTGATCGTCGGATCCTCGACCTCCATCTTCAGGCGCTCATCAGGATACAGCGGCGTCAGGTTCTCAAAGGCCACCTTGTGCCGGGCCTTTTCCGGTTCTTCGAAATTGATCTGCGAAACCTTCGTGATCGCGAAGTAACGCTCGTTGTCGCGGGGCGCCTGAATGACACCATCGACCGTATCGCCTGTGCGCAATGAAAACTGGCGGATCATCTCGGGCGAAACATAGATATCGTCGGGCCCAGGCAGATAGTTGGCCTCGGTTGACCGCAGAAAACCGAACCCGTCCTGCAATACCTCAAGAACACCATCCCCGGAAATTTCCCAGCCTTCCTCGGCGCGCTCCTTGAGGATCGAGAACATCATGTCCCCTTTCCGCATGGTCGAGGCATTCTCGATCTCAAGCTCTTCAGCCATCGCCAAAAGGTCTTTGGGGCTTTTGGCCTTAAGATCGGACAGTTTCAAACAGTTATGGGTCATGGAAATTGTTCTGTGATTGGACCCTGGCATTTCGCGCGGGTCTGGGAAGAAGGGGAAAAACCGGACAGGACAGCCCGTTAGCCGGTCAGATAGGCCGATTTCCCGACAAAGTCAATCGCTTCAAAACTTGACGATCACCGAGATCACGATGACGACCATCAACAATGTCGGCAGCTCGTTCATCATACGATACCGCCGACCCGTCAGCCTGTTCTGACCACGGGAAAATTCCTTATACCGCAGTGCCAGCCAATGATGAAACCATGTCATACCCAGCACAGCCGCGGCTTTCGTCCAGGGCCAGACGAACGACCAGCTGACAATGCCGGGTGTGAAGACCAGCATCAGCCCGAAAACCCATGTGGCTGTCATGGCGGGATTCATGATGAAGCGCAGCAATTTTCGCTCCATCGTAACAAACAGCTTTTCAGTGCTGCCGTCCTTTTCAACCTGCTCTGCGTGATAGACGAAAAGTCTTGGCAAATAAAACAGGCCAGCCATCCAGGCGATCACTGAAATGACATGCAGGGCCTTTACCCAAAGGTAGACCGAGGCCAGAAACTCTCCGATCATGGTTTACCCGCTGTGTTTTCCCGATGACCCCTCTTAAATAATAAAGATTATAAAGAAAAGATGATGATGAAGTAGGGGGTGTGGACAATGTGGATCAAAGATTTACCCACGGCTTGGCCCACAAGAATATATGCCTGTTGATAACAGCTGGAATAACACAGTAAAAATCACGAGATCAAAAATTAATTATTTAAAATCAGTATGTTGAAAGAGTTCAACATGTTAACTGACTGTGGATGAATTATCTCGGAAACTATGCTGTTCACTGTTATACAGTCATTCGTGAAACCACAGTCAACTGGGGATCAAACCGGCATGATGCATCGCCAACTCCGGCGAACTATGCTCATATGACTGCAAAACATCGTTCATGCCCAGAAGTGCCGGGTTTTCCCCGCGACTTGTTAACAGAATTGTAAAGATGGTTAAGCCAATCCTGCTCGCCTCCTCCTCGGAAATCCGCCAGCGCCTGCTGCAACAAGCCGGTGTTTCCTTTCAGGCGATACCCGCGCGCATCGACGAAGAAACGATCCGCAAGGCCCTGTTGGCCGAAGGCGCGACGCCGCATGACCTTGCCGACGCACTTGCCGAATTCAAGGCGCGCAAGATCAGCGAAAAGCATCCGCAAGCGATCGTCATAGGAAGCGATCAGATTCTCTCTCTGAAAGGCACGATCGGAACCAAACCCGAAGATCCCGACCAGGCGCGCGCCCAATTGATGCAGATGCGGGCAAAAACGCACGATCTTTACTCTGGTGTTGTGGTCTATGACCAGGGTCGCCCGGTCTGGCGCCACGTCGGATATGCGCGTATGACGATGCATGATCTCAGCGATGGTTTCATAGATACCTATATCCAAAGAAACTGGCACAGCGTTCGTCACTCGGTCGGATGTTACAAGCTGGAAGAGGAAGGCGCGCGCCTGTTCGCAAAGATAGACGGAGATTACTTCACAGTGCTGGGCCTTCCGCTTATTGAATTGTTATCCTATCTGACCCGAACCGGAGCCCTGGACATATGAATGATCGAATCCCGCTTGCCGGTATCATCGGGTCGCCGGTGTCTCATTCAAAATCACCCAGGCTGCATAACTATTGGCTCAAGACATATGGGCTGGCCGGCCATTATATCCCGATGGAGGTCAGACAAGAGGATCTGGAGGCCACGCTGAAGATCCTGCCCAAAATCGGGTTTGTCGGTATCAATGTGACCATTCCCCACAAGGAACGCGTGCTGGCGCTGGCCGATCTGGTGACAGACCGCGCCGCCCTGATCGGGGCCGCCAATACGTTGATTTTCAGAAAAGACGGCAAGATTCATGCCGATAACACCGATGGCTATGGCTTTATCGAAAACCTGCGCCGTGGCGCGCCTGCCTGGAACCCTGCCGACGGCCCCGCGGCTGTTCTTGGTGCGGGCGGCGCGGCGCGGGCAGTTGTGGCCTCGTTGATCGAGGTCGGTGTGCCCGAAATACGTATTACCAACAGAACCCGCGCGCGCGCCGATGTTTTGCGATCGGAATTTGGCGCCAAGCTGGTGATTTATGACTGGGTTCAGGCTGGAAACATGATCGAAGGTGCCGCGACGGTGGTTAACACGACCTCGCTGGGCATGGTGGGCAAACCTGAATTCCGGGTGCCACTGGATGGGCTGACACCCAAAACCGTTGTTACCGATCTGGTTTATACGCCACTGCAGACACATCTGTTGCAAGCCGCGACCGAGGCAGGCTGCACCGTGGTCGATGGTCTGGGCATGCTGATCTATCAGGCGGCACCCGGCTTTGAACGCTGGTTCGGCGTCAGGCCCGATATCGACGAAAAAACCCGTGCCGTGGTGTTGGGCGCATGACGGGCCGACCCTTTCGCCTTGGCCTGACCGGCTCTATCGGAATGGGCAAATCAACGACTGCCGCCATGTTCGCCGATGCCGGGATTCCGGTTTGGGATGCAGATGCCGCGGTTCATCGCCTTTATGCTATGGGCGGCGCAGCGATTACACCGATGCGCAAGTTGCGCCCGCAGGCGATCGTTGATGGGGCCGTCAGCCGACCCAGACTGAAAGACTGGATCGCGGAAGATCCGAGCGCGCTTGCCCGGATTGAAAAGGTCATTCATCCACTGGTCGCACAGGACCGCGCCGAATTTACCGCCGCCCATGCGGATGCCCAGATCATCGTTTACGACATTCCCTTGTTGTTTGAGGGAGGCAATAATCACGGGATGGACGCCACGCTGACTGTATCCGCCCCGCCCGAGGTTCAGCGGGCGCGGGTTATGGCGCGCGGCACGATGACACCCGAACAAATCGATACGATCATCGCCAAACAGATGCCCGACGCTGCCAAACGGGCCAGGTCAGATTACGTGATCGAAACCACAACGCTGGAAGACGCGCGCCGGGCCGTGGCGTGTGTCATTGCAGATATCCGGAGCCGTCTGAATGCGTGAAATCGTGCTTGATACCGAAACGACCGGATTTGACCCCCAACAGGGCGACCGGATCGTCGAAATTGGCGCGGTCGAACTGTGGAACCACCTGCCGACCGGCAAGACCTATCATCAATACATCAATCCAGAACGCTCCATGCCACAATCCGCCTTCGAGGTGCACGGCCTGGGCGATGATTTTCTGCGCGACAAACCGGTTTTCCGCCAGATCGGACAGGCGTTTCTTGATTTTGTTGCCGATGCAAAGCTGATCATCCATAACGCCAGCTTTGACATGAAATTTCTGAACGCCGAACTGGGCTGGATCGGTCTGCCCGCTTTGCCATGGGACCGTGCCATTGATACGCTAACCATGGCGCGCGAAAAATTTCCCGGCTCTCCTGCCTCGCTCGATGCATTGTGTCGCCGGTTCGGGGTGGATAATTCCGCGCGTGAAAAACACGGCGCGCTTCTCGATTCTGAAATTCTGGCAGAGGTCTATCTTGAACTGATCGGCGGCCGACAGCCCGACCTGGTGTTGGGCAGCGTCACGCGGTCAACCGCGACGGGCCACAACCGCGACGGTGGCAGATGGAAAGCAGGGCCGCGCCCACAGCCCTTGCCGCCGCGACTGACCGAAGACGAGGCCGCCGCCCATGCGGCCTTTGTGGCCAGACTGGGCGACAGCGCATTGTGGAGCAGGCTCAGTTGATCTGCGCGGCTGCCTTTTGCGCCTCGGCGCGGCGCGCGATTTCCTGGCGATAGATCGCAACAAAATCAACGACTTCCAGATTAAGCGGTGGAAAGCCCCCATCGCGGGTGACATCACTGACGATGCGACGCACGAAGGGAAACAGCATGCGCGGGCATTCGATCAGCAAAAACGGATGAATCTGGTCGTCGGGCACGTTTTCGATCTGGAAAATGCCGCCATATTCAAGCTCCAGCAGGAATAACGGGGCCTTGTCGGATTTGTTATTCGACTGGACGGTGAATTTCAGCATGACCTCATACTGATTTTCGGCGGCGCGCTTCTTGGCGTCAAGCCCGACCTGAACCTGAACATCCGGGTTCACCTCGCCGGAATAGCCCTTTTGCATCAACAGGTTTTCAAACGACATATCGCGAATGAACTGCCCCAGGATCTGCAACTTGACTTGTTGCTGCTCGGTCGCGGCGGTGTTGTCGGTTTCGGTCATGGCTACGCTCCAGCGATTGGTCCGGTTTCCGGCGCTCCTTAGCAGGAAGCATTCACCGCCTCAATGCCGGTGCAGACGGGTCACGGATTGCCGGGTTTCATCGCGCGGGCGCACCTCTTCGAATTCGCCGTCGATAACGTCATCCCCCGAGTGGCGGGGGCCCGTTGAAAAGGTTTGAATCTTGATACGTGCCCGCAGCCAGCGAAACACGGCCGTGCGCACAAGCGGGATCAACAGCAGCAAACCGATACTGTCGGTAAAGAATCCGGGCGTCAGCAACAGCATACCTGCAATCAGAACCATCGCCCCATGCGCCAGCGGCTCGGTTGGATCGCGCATGTCGGAAAAAGAGGCCCGGATCTGCCCCATGGCAACCGCACCCTGCGCACGCATCAACGAAGTGCCGACGATGGCCGTGGCCACGACAATCGCCAAGGTCGGCCACAGGCCGATTACACCACCGACCTGTACGAACAGGGCGATTTCGATCAGCGGAACCGCAAGAAACAGCACGAAAAGCCACATGTATATTCGATCCTATTCGGGGGCGATGGTAGACTTGACCAACTTGCTGACCTACATATGTGATGAATTGCCCCGATACCAACCCCGGGGCAGCCCGGAGAATCAATGAACGCAGCGATTATTCAACTTTTGGTACTGGCAGGTGTGGCGCTATTTCTGATTTTGCGGTTGCGCTCGGTGTTGGGAACGCGGGAAGGATTCGAAAAGCCGAAGATACCCGCCGCGCGCCCAGGCCCGGCCGCCACCCGCCCCGGATTCGAGATTATCGAAGGCGGTGTTGATTCCGACATCACCGACCATGTCAAAGACGGAACGCCCGCCGCCAAGGCGCTGGCATCCATGAAGATGACCGAACCTGGCTTCAGCGTGCATGAATTCCTGAGCGGCGCGCGCGGCGCCTATGAAATGATCCTGATGGGCTATGAAAATGGCGACCTTGATACGATCCGCCCCTTCCTGTCGGACGAGGTTTACCAGACTTTTGCCAGCAGCATCGCTGCGCGTGAACAGCAGGGGCTGCACATCGAGGCCAGCTTTATCGGTATCCGCGAACTGTCGCTGCATGACGCCCGTTTTGCCCGCGATACGAATGAGGCCGAACTGACCGTTCGATTCATCGGCGAGCTGTCTTCCTGCGTGCGCAATGCCCAAAACGAAATCGTCGAGGGCAACCCAAACGAGATCAAGCGCCAGCGGGATATCTGGACCTTTGCCCGGATCATGGGCTCGTCCGATCCCAACTGGCGTCTGGTGGCAACGGGGGAATGACCCGTGGATCGCGGATCGCGGCGATACTCGCGGCGCTGATCATGGGCTGGGCCCTTCCCGCCGATGCAACGCAGGTCGAGATGCTGCAATTCGATGATCTGGCCGGATGGACAGAAGACGATCACCAGGCCGCGCTTGCGGCCTTTGTCGAAACCTGCGGCGATCTGAACGATCCATACTGGTCATCTCTTTGCTCTTTCGCGAAGGACGGGCCCGACGCCCGCACGTTTTTTGAACTGTTCTTTCGCCCCGTGGCAATCGGCGGACCGCAATCGGCGCTTTTTACCGGCTATTTTGAGCCGGAGCTGCACGGTTCCACGCATCGAACATCGCGATTTCGCTTTCCGATCTATCGCAAACCTCCCGAACTGAATCCGGGAGATGTGTGGAAATCGCGCGATGAGATAGAATCCGACAACGCATTGGCCGGGCGCGGGCTGGAGATCGCCTGGATAGATGACCCCGTGGATGTATTCTTTCTTCAGATTCAGGGATCGGGCCGCATTCGGCTGTCTGACGGGTCGGTGTTGCGGGTCGGATATGGCGGCAAGAACGGCCATGAATACCGTTCAATCGGTCAGGAACTTGTGCGGCGCGGCATATATCAGCCGCATCAGGTCTCTGCAGAGGTGATCCGAAGCTGGGTGCGCCGTAACCCGGCCGAGGGTGCGGAACTTCTGCGCCACAACCCATCCTTTGTATTTTTCCGGCCCCTGTCGGGCATTGATCCGGCCAAGGGCCCGCTTGGCGCGATGAACCGCTCGGTTACGCCTCTGCGCACTATTGCCGTCGATCCGGCATATACGCCACTGGGCGCGCCGGTCTGGATCGAAAAAGGGGGGCGCGACCCGATGCGCCGCCTGATGATCGCACAAGACACCGGGTCGGCGATCAAGGGACCGCAGCGCGCTGATATTTTCTTCGGCACCGGTGATGATGCCGGCAAACAGGCGGGAACCATCCGTGATCCGGGCCGAATGATCGTCTTGCTGCCGATCGACCAGGCGTTTCAGATGGCTTCGGGGGGCTGACAGTGGCGCGCCGCCCGCCCCAGGGACTAACCCCCGAAGAACGCGCCCTGTGGGAGCAAGTCGCAAAAACGGCAACGCCGCTTCGCCGTGACGCCCCCAAACCCCCCGCGATGCAGCCAGGCAAAACACCACCCCCACCCCCATCCCGACCCAGAACCGAAATCAGCGCCTTTCAGATCGGGCGAAAATCCGGTCCGCCGGCGATGCGGCACGACCTTGCCGCGCCTATTCATGAACGCGTCAAGAATGCGCCGGTTGTCATGGACCGCCGCAACTTTGACCGCCTGAAACGGGGCAAGCTGTCGCCCGAGGGCCGGATGGACCTGCACGGTATGACTTTGGCACAGGCGCAGCCAGCCTTGACCGAATTCATCTATCGGGCGCAGGCGGCGGGCAAACGCCTTGTTCTGGTGATTACGGGCAAAGGCCGCGATATGCCCGATGACGGCCCGATACCCCAACGGCGCGGGCAGTTGCGGCACAATGTGCCCGACTGGCTGAACAGCCCGGCACTGCGGCCTTTGGTCTTGCAGGTTGTGCAGGCCCATCAACGCCACGGTGGTGGCGGTGCCTATTATGTTTATTTGCGGCGACCGCGTTAGGGCCTATTGGCCAAGGGCCGAAATGGGCGACAACACAATCTCGGTTGCCTCCTGAACGGCCAGCACCGTGCCGGCCAGCAGCCCCGTTCGTCCGGCTGTATCGCCCCGGATGACTGCATCAATACTCGGAATTTGTGACAAGATCTGAATCAGCGCCGGCGACCGCGCGACGGTGAAATGCCCCAGTTCGCCACCTTTGGAAAAATCGGTCACGTCGACGATGGTCAAGGGCAGATCAGCCATCGCCTGTACGCTGCTTACATTTCCCAGCCGGTGCTGTTCACCCCCGACGCGCGCCGCAAGGGCAAGAACCCGGTCGCGCCGCGATACAAAAATCACGAAGGGTTGCGGTAAACGGGCCATCCGTTTGGCCTGTGATCGAAAGACATCGACATCAATATCGGGCGAAATCAGCACAACCGCATCGACATATCTGCGCGGGGCATCTGGCGACTGAATGGCCATCTGTCGCAGGCTTTCCATAACCAGCTGCGCCCCCATCGAGTGCCCGACCAGCAGAATATTTGTGGCGCCCGCCGCGCGCACATCGCGGATCAGGGCTTCAAGCCCGTCACGGGCGAACAGGACGCTGTCGCGATCATAGGCATAGCCGAAAGGGTGCGCCCGCGACGGCCAGGAATAAAGCACCGGCACTCCGGTAATTCCGAAATCCCGATGCAGCTGTGCGATGCGAAAGACGCCCTCGGCGAAATTGATGTTGAAGCCATGAACATAGATCACGGCCTCTCTTTCGGCAGGGGGCAGCTTGTGGATCGCCCGGGCCAGGGCGTTGCGATACTGCGCCTCGTCGGCAAAGCTGTCACGCGCAGTTGCGACAAATACATTGGCCGCGTCGGCGCTTTGCGCGCCAAGCTCTATCTTTCCGGTGACATGATTTTCCGGAATGGCAACATCGACCCGACCGTATCTAAGGGTGGAACGATCAATTCCGAAAACTGTATCCTTGTCCTCGCCACGGGTGGTCGCAAAAAACACACCCACCGGCGGGCCTGCCACCACAGATTGCGGCACCATATTCAGCGCGGCCCTTGGCGCGCAGGCGCTCAACAGGCACAGCAACAGCGAAACGCGCAAAACAACGGGCATGATACAGCTTTACGTTCAGGAATGGATCGGGCGGCTTGAACTGCGAACCGACGATCCTTCCACAAAGCTATAGCACATAGCGGCTCATGTCAGCAGACCGCGCCAGCGCGCCGACATTGGCCTCTACGAATGCGGCATCAATCACGATCTTGTCGCCGCCACGGTCAGGCGCGGTAAAGCTCAACTCCTCGAACACCCGCTCCATCACGGTATACAGCCTGCGCGCCCCGATATTCTCGACGCTGCGATTCACGTCGGCCGCGATACGGGCCAGCGCCGCGATGCCTTCTTCGGTAAAGCTGACACCGACTTCTTCGGTCTGCATCAGCGCCGAATATTGCAGCGTCAGCGCGTTGTCGGTTTCGGTCAGGATGCGCACGAAATCCTGTTCGGTCAGCGCCTGCAATTCCACGCGGATCGGCAGCCGCCCCTGCAGTTCGGGCAGAAGATCGGACGGCTTGGCGATATGAAACGCGCCAGAGGCAATGAACAGGATATGGTCGGTTTTCACCGGGCCGTATTTGGTTGATACCACCGTGCCCTCGATCAGCGGCAGCAAATCGCGCTGAACGCCTTCGCGGCTGACATCGGCGCCGCGGGCATCCGACCGGGCGCAGACCTTGTCGATCTCGTCCAGAAACACGATGCCATTTTCCTGAACGGCGTCCAGTGCGGCGCGATTCACGGCCTCATCATCCAGCAGCTTGTCGGCCTCTTCCCCGATCAGCAACTCATAGCTTTCGGCAACTGTCATTTTGCGGCGCACCTTGCGTCCGCCAAAGGCCTTTCCGAACAGATCGCCTAGGTTCATCATGCCCATCTGCCCGGGCTGTCCCGGAATTTCCATCATCGACAGCGGGTTCGATGTATCGGCGACCTCAAGCTCGATCATGGTATTATCCAGCTCTCCACGCTTCAGCTTGCCGCGGAACATCTCGCGCGTCTGATCGCGGGCGTCAGAACCGGCCAGCGCCTCGATCACCCGGTTTTCGGCGGCCTGATGCGCGGCGGCCTTTACATCGTCACGCATCCAGGCACGGGTTTCGGCAATGGCGCTGTCCATCAGATCGCGGATGATCTGTTCCACGTCGCGCCCGACATAGCCGACCTCGGTGAACTTGGTCGCCTCGACCTTGATAAAGGGCGCGCGGGCCAGTTTGGCCAGCCGGCGGCTGATCTCGGTCTTGCCCACGCCGGTGGGCCCGATCATCAGGATATTCTTGGGATAAACCTCGTCACGCAGGTCGGCAGGCAATTGCTTGCGCCGCCAGCGATTGCGCAGCGCCACGGCAACGGCGCGCTTGGCGTCGTTCTGGCCGATGATATAGCGGTCAAGTTCGGACACGATCTCGCGGGGGGTCAGGTCTGTCATTTCGAAATCGTCTCCACCGTCAGATTGCCGTTCGTGTACACGCAGATATCGGCGGCAATCGCCATCGCCTTGCGCGCGATCTGTTCGGGATCAAGGTCGGTTTCCATCAACCCGCGTGCTGCGGCCAGCGCATAGTTCCCGCCCGACCCGATCGCGGCCACATCATGTTCGGGTTCCAGCACATCGCCCGCGCCCGTCACGACATAAATCGCGTCGCCGTCGCTGACGATCAGCATCGCTTCAAGCTTTTGCAGGTATTTGTCGGTGCGCCAGTCCTTGGCCAGCTCTACGCAAGCGCGCTGCAACTGGCCGGGCGTCGCTTCCAGCTTTGCCTCCAGCCGCTCCAGCAGGGTAAACGCATCGGCGGTCGACCCGGCGAAGCCGGCGACAATGTCGAACCCGCCTGGCGACAGGCGACGCACCTTACGGGCCGTGCCCTTGATGACGGTCTGGCCCAGACTGACCTGCCCGTCACCGGCGATCACCACCTTGCCGCCGCGCTTGACGCCAAGGATGGTCGTGCCGTGCCAGCCGGGAAACGTGTTTTCTGCCATCGGGGCCTCCTTTGCTGTGCGGGATATATGTCGCGGAAATGGCGGCAACAACCGGGCCAAGAAAAAGGGGCGCCAAGGCGCCCCCTAAACCACGATCACGATCAGATCAGATCTCGCCTTCGATCCAGCTTTTCAGGGCGGCCTTGGGGGCGGCGCCGATCTTGTTGGATACCACCTGACCATCCTTGAACAGGAACAGCGCCGGAATGCCGCGAACACCCATCTGGGCAGGGCTGTTGGGGTTTTCGTCCACGTTTACCTTGACGATCTTGACCTTGCCGTCCAGCTCGGTGGAAAGCTCCTCCAGGGCCGGTCCAATCTGTTTACACGGGCCGCACCATTCGGCCCAGAAATCCACGACCACGGGCAGTGCGGATTCTCTGACTTCGGAATCGAAGGTGGCGTCGGTTACGGGAACGGTTGCCATGATGGCTCTCCTTGGCATCGGTTGGGTCAGGGCGAACCTATGAAGCCCGCCAGAGGACGTCAAGATATCGTTGCGCGCCCAAAGGCGTCAGCAACCAATTGTGATGGCAGCGGCATCAATATGGCCGTGCGGGTCCATAATATCGCGGTGTCGATCTGCTTGTCAGGATAAAGCCGTGCCAGCGCGGCACGATAAGCGCCCATTTGCCGCAACAGCCCGTCGGGCACGTCTTCGGCGCGGATGGGGACCTGCGCATTCGATTTGAAATCGACAGCCAGCACCCTGTCCGGCCCAATGATCAGCCGGTCGATCGTGCCAAAAATTCGCCCGCCGTCCGGCAGTTCGGCGGTAATGCCAACCTCGGCCAATGTATCGGACGCGAAAAGATCGGCCAAGGCAGGATCATCCAGAACAGGCTCTATTTCAGCCAAAAGTGCAGCAGTTTCTAAACCGCTGGCCCAATCCTGATCACCTGCCAACAGCGTTGCAGCGCGTGTGGCGCGTTGATAGGGGGGGCAGCCGGGCAGATGCTCCAACAGAATGTGCAGCTGCCGCCCCCTGCGCATCGCGGCCTCTTCATCCAGCCCGCCCGCGCCGGCCACAATCTTTTCCCCACCCAGATCAGAGGGCGTCAGCACACCGGGCAGCCTGGTCGGGGCGCTAACCCGACGCAATGCCCAACCGGGCAGGGCTGGCGCTGGGGTCTCGGGCCTGTCCGGCGCCATGTCTGCTGGTGGGCCCCAATCACCCGTGGCATGGCGCCGACCCAGGCCAAACCCGAAGTCATGCGCGACAGCCCCCACATGGCTCAGCCCTTCGTCAATTCGCTCATACCAGCTTTCGCCATTTGCCAGATCGCCTGCAGCGCAAACGATCAGCCATTGTTCGGCCCGCGTCATCGCGACATAAAGCAGCCTCTGGCGCTCCTCCTCTTGCCGCTGGCGCAAGGCTTCGCGCGCCCGTTCAATCACGGGTGGGCTGTCGGTGGCGGCGGTTTTCCAGATCGCACCGCCAGCGGGCGCCAGAAGAATTTCGTCGGAAAGACGAATGTCACGCTTTCCCGAATCGGGCAGGATCACCACCGGGGCCTCCAGCCCTTTGGCACCGTGAACCGTCATCACCCGAATCCGGTCGCCCGCGCTGTCGGCCTGACGTTTTATTTCAACCTCTTCCGTGGCAAGCCAGGACAAAAACCCGGTGAGACTGGGGATATCCGTGCGCTCATAGCCCAGCGCGAGGGACAGCAGCGCGTCGATGCCGTCCTGGGCCTCGGGGCCCAGCCGGGCGATCAGCCGGCGGCGGCCATCATGCCGCGTCAGGATGCGTTCAATCAGGTCATACGGGCGCAGAAAATCGGCATCATCCAGCAAGGCGCTCAGCACCTGAACAGTCTCTGTATAAGCCTGTTTCCGGTTTCTGAGCGTTGCCCACAGGAATTTTTCATCCCTGCCTGCGGCTATATCGTAGATCATCCCCTCATCCCAGCCAAACAAGGGCGAACGCAGCGCGGCGGCCAGTGAAAGGCTGTCTTCGGGTGTTGCCAGAAAGGACAGAAGCGCGGTCAGATCCTTGACCGCCAATTCACCCCCGACCTTCAGCCGATCGGCCCCGGCAATCGGCAGGCCCGCCGATTTGCAGGCCCGGATGATCTCGTGAAACAGCGCTGATCGCCGCTGAACCAGGATCAGAAAATCACCAGCCTTGATCTTGCGCCGAACGCCGCCGTTGCCTTGGATCGATTCTCCCACCTCGATCAGACGCTTGATTTCAGCGGCTATACGTTCGGCCAGCTGAACCATGTGATGGGTGGACGCCAATATATCGACAGGATCCGCCCAATGTGGCGGATCGGGATCTTTGCTGGCCTCGATTATCGGCCAGAGATCAACCCGGCCCGGCATTTCTGCCCGAAAGGCGCGGTGCAACACGTCATCACCCATCCCTTGCCGCCTGGCGCTGTGAAAGGTGTTGTCGACCACGCGCAAGACCGCTTCGGATGACCGGAACGAATATTCAAGCTGCAAATTGCGCAACTGACCGCCCGCAGCAACTAGCCGGGCACCAAAGCTTTCGCGCATCCGGTCAAAGCCGTCGGGTTCGGCGCCCTGAAAGGAATAGATAGACTGTTTCTTGTCCCCAACCACAAAGATGGTGCGCAACATCTCGCCGCGCGCCCCCTGCCCGGCGGTGAATTCGCGGGTCAGCAGATCAATCACCTGCCATTGCACGGGGCTGGTATCCTGGGCCTCGTCAACCAGAACATGGTCAATGCCGCCGTCCAGCCGGAACAATACCCATTCGGCAATGCCCGGATCTGTCAACAGATCGCGCGCCTTCAGGATCAGATCGTCGAAATCCAGCCAGCCGCGCCGTTGTTTGCGCCGGGCATATTCGGGCAGAAAGGCCGCTGCGAATTGATGCAAGGCCACCGAGCGTTGCGCCGCAGCCAGCGCCACACGCTCACCGCGCGCCGCTTCAACGCGGAGCATGAAACTTTCCAGCACAGGCAGAATATCGGCAATGCCCTCGCGGGTTGCCTTGGTCGGGAAAGAGCCTATCTTGGCCGAAAAAGGTTGTTTGGCGCTGGCGCCAGTAAGCAGCACATCCTCCAGAATGGAAAGCTCGGGCAGGCCGGGCACAGTCAGATTCAGCGCGCTCAGTCTTGCGGCGGCCTTTACGTCATTCGCACTGCCTGCGTGCAGCGCAGGCAACAGCCGGTCGATCAGCTCGGCTTCGCCGCCGATAAAGACACGGCCAATGATTTCCGGCGCATCCACGCCGGGGCGCAAGCCAAATCGCGCCCAGATCATGCCCGGATCGGCGGCGTCAAAGGCTGCGCGATGCCGGGAAATCTCGGCGGTCAGCCCGGCAAGATCATCGCCTGTATAATGGGCGGCGATCGCATCAAAGGCAGCGGTATCCTGCTCGGCGATATGTTCCAATATCTCTTCGCGCAGCCTTTTGGCCGCGCGGTCATCCATTTCGACAAACTGGGGGGAAACCCCGGCTTCTAGCGGGAAGCGGCGCAACAGGCCGGCGCAAAAACTGTGGATCGTCTGAATTTTGAGCCCGCCGGGGGTTTCGATCGCGCGAGCAAACAGCCGGCGGGCCTGTCGCAACGTCTTTTCGTCCGGGTTCTGGTCCAGCCCCAGATCAAGCAATCGGTGGCGCAACTGGTCTGCGTCCAGCATTGCCCATTCCCCCAGCCGCCGGAAAAGCCGGTTCTGCATCTCGCTGGCGGCAGCCTTGGTATAGGTCAGGCACAAGATTCGTTGTGGCGGCACCCCGTTCAGCAACAAACGCGCAACCCGGTCTGTCAGAACGCGGGTTTTTCCGGAACCGGCATTGGCCGAAAGCCATGTCGATGCGCCGGGATCGGCGGCCTGCGCCTGGCGTTCAGAGGCGGCGTTTCGTATCATCCGACCTCCTGACCGCTGCCGGGGGTGCTGGAATCCCATTCGCCAAATCGCGCAAGGTGGTCGTAATCCCCGACGCTGTCACGGCTGAACACAGCCCGCCGTGACAGATAACCCTGATCGCGCCGCCCATATTGTGTGATCAGTTTCACCAGTTCAGCCCAGGTCGTATCGGCCAGCCCGTCAGCCATATCATGGGTCACGATTTTGGGTGCCGATCCAAGGCCGATATAGGCAACCCTGTCAACCGGCGCAGGGTCAAGCCCGGCAAAGCCGCCTCGTTCGGCCATCGCGGCCTCAAGCAGTAATTGCTTGTCGAATTCAGTCATCTGCCTGGGGCTCGGTGGGGTTCCGGTCTTATAGTCATATATGATCAGATGACCATTGTTCAGCCGGTCAATCCGATCCGCCTCGGCCGTCAAAACAAAGCCGTTCTCCAGTGCAACAGAGCCTCTTTGTTCAAGCGCCACCCATGTGCCCTGAAGCATCCGCTGATGTTCGCCTGCGATCAGCCAATCCGCAACCCGCGCCAGCCGGGCCCGCCATATGCGTTGCGCGGCAATCCAGGGCGCATCTTCGGCAAACACGCTGTCGGCGATTTGCAGAAGGTCGCGTTTGGCCTTGGCGGGGTCAGCGTTCACGCCCTGCCGGATGAACTGGTCCAGGATCTTGTGCAGGATGGTGCCGCGCAACGGGGCATCTGCAACCTGTTGCAACGGGTCAAGCGGGCGCAAGTTAAGGATATAGGCCGCATAAATCGCATAGGGATCGCGGATCAGGACGGTGATGCGCGTTACCGACAATTGCCTTGGGCGCGCGGCCACCGGTGGCCGCGGTGCGGGCCGCGGCGCAGGCGGCAACGATATGTCTGGCTGGTCCAGCGCCACCGCCATGGCCAGCAGGTCTTTGCCCCGGCCGCGCATTTCGTCCAATGCCTTGTCGCCAGCTTGACGGGGCAGACCGCTGAGCAGGTTCATCAGGCGGTTCAGCCAGCGCGACGGCACGGTTTCGGCCTCGTCATTGCGGATGGCACGGGTCAGAACGACATGGCCAACCCCGATGGCCTGCTGAAAATCATGCGCTGACAGGCCGATGCGCCGTTCGGGCAACAACAGGCCGGCCTGCTTGCGCATTTCGCGGTTCAGCCACGGATCAGGGGCGGGGGTGGCGGGCCAGCTGCCTTCGTTCAGCCCGCCAAGGATAACCAGATCGGCCCCCTGCATGCGTGCCTCAAGCGTGCCCCAGATCATGACATCGGGATGCGATCGCGCCGGGTTCTGCACCACCCGCGCCGACAGAACCGAGGTGAACAGCGCGCTGAAATCGCTCGGGGTCAGCTGGCCGGCCGCGCCGGATTCGTCCAGCAGGTCTTGCATGACCTGTCTTGCGGAAATTCCGGCGGGTTCGTCCCATATCTGCCCGGCTCGCCCTTCCTCATCCCCAGCGGCCAGCGCATCGGCCAGACGCCACAAATGGGTGATATGCTGTTTCAGATCGCGCGTGCCAACCATATCGGTTCCAGCCAGCGTCTTCCCCAGCCAAGACGCCCATTCGCGCCGCCCGTCGTCATTTTGGCGTTCGGCCCAGCGCGTCAGGATGGTGTCAGTCGGAAAGGGAATGCCATGGCGGCGCAGGAACAGTTCCAGATCGCGCGTCCAGCGCAGGTGGTGGCCACGCCGCACGGTCGAGAAGGTAAGCGGATGTTTCAGCAACGCCAACAACGTTTCAGAGGTCAGCTTCTGGCCAAACAATGCCGCGATCTGGCGCAACAGCCTGCCGGGGGCCGACAGGTGCAGCGGCTGGCCTGCGCTGTCATCGGGCAGAATGCCCCACCGGTCCAGGGCTGCTGTAACCTGCCGGGTCAACACGCGATCGGGGGTGATCAGCGCCGCGCGATGGCCGTCTTCTATCGCCTGACGCAGGCGCAGCGCGATGGCCAGCGCCTCGGCCCGGGGCGATGGCGCCTCGACCAGCGTCAGGTCCTGTGTCGCAGAAAGAAGATCGCCCAGCGACGGGCCTTCCTCAAGCCACTGATCCGTAACCGGCGCGGGGCGCAGCGCCAGTGAGACCAGTTTGTTCCGGGACGGAACCGGCGCTGCGGCCCCGGAATGCCACAAACGAATATCGGATGGGTGCAGCGCCAACGCATCAGCAAGCTTGCGAAACCGATATTGTGGGTGATCCTCGGCGGTCAGCGCATCGTCCAAACCATCCCAAACGGCGGCCGGCTGGTCGAAATCGAAACCCGGCAGAACGACTGCGCCCAGGGGAAGGCGCGCCACGGCCTGCATGAACAGCGCGGTCGCCCCGCGCGACCCCGTCGAACCGGCAACGATGATCGGGTGATCTGGTGGTTGATCCTGCCAGATCTGTGCCAGCCGCTGCGCCGCCAGCCGCTGGCGGGCCTCGGGATCGGGGGATTGTCCATCGAAGAATGCCTCGATGATCGACAGGAACGACCGTGTTCTTTCCCAATGCGCCGACAGATGCGACAGGTCGAGATTGCGCAGCACGTCGGGCGTGACGCCCTCGCCCTGCATCTCATCCATCAGGGCGGCCAGACTGTCCGACAGGTCGAACAACGCGGCGCTGGGCGCAAGATCGGGCTGCGCACGCAACAGCCCGGCGACAAGCTGGCTCAGTTCCAGCCGCCGCCGCAAGGGGGGTATCGGCGCGGGAATATCCGACAGCCCGGCAACAAGATGCAGCTCGGTAACCAGACGGATCCGGGGCAACAGGCGCGGCGGCCCCTGGTTGAAAATGTCGACCAGCCGGCGTTGCATCCGGCGTGTGTTTACAAAAATTTCTACCCGCGCCCAGGCATCCGGAGCGCAAGATTTCAGTCTCTGTTCCAGCCCGATCAGCAATTCACGAGGAAAATCCGCGCCCGGCGGCAGGCCAAAAAGCCGCGGCTCGTCCCTAAGAAACATTCAGCAGCCCTTCGGCAAGCGGAATGGCATCTGGTCGCCCGACATCGCACCATCCGCCCTGATGGACGATGCCGAAAATACGTTCGTCAATCAGCATGGAATCCCACAGAAGGTTCAATGAAAATGCTTTGTCGGGAATGGTGTGCAGGCCTTCAGTCCGAATGATCTGTGCGCCAGTATAGACGTAATCTTGCCCGCGCGTCAGGTGGCCATTCATATCAAGCCTGAAATCACCATCGCCCATATACCCGGTTGCCCGCTCGCGGGGGATCAACAGCAGCAACGCATCCATGTGATCGCCATCCCAAGCCTGCGCAAGTTGCCGCAGCGGGTTGGCGCCGGTCCAGATCGCATCGGTGTTCATGGTGAATACCGGATCATCCCCCAAAACCGGCAGCGCGTTACGCAGCCCACCGCCCGTTTCCAGAATGTCCGGCTGTTCGACGATCACAGTGATATCGCCGCGCCCTTGCAAATGCGTGCCGATTTGCCCGGCCAGATAATGGGCATTGACCACCTTGCAGCCGATCCCGGCATCATCAGCAAGTCTTATGGCATGATCCAGCAGGCAGGTTCCCCCTACCGGCACAAGGGGCTTGGGCCGATGTGCTGTCAGCGGGCCCATTCGGGTGCCAAACCCGGCGGCAAACAGCATTATTGATTTGGGCTGGTCGGGCACTTGCTTTTGATCCTGTTGCATATTTCCGCGTCAGGCGGCGGAAGCAGGTTTTCGACCACATCACGTAAATCCGCCAGGGCCGGGTGCGAAAGGTCGTTCAGCAGATGCCCCCAGACGCGGGCCATCAAGTCTATATAATGGGGCTTTGCATCACGAATGCAAAGGCGGGCAAAAATGCCGACGATACGCAGATTGCGCTGGGCTGCAATGGCGGCGCAGGCATGGGCGAATTCTGTGGCGGGCTGGCCCGTCGCCGCAAGATACCGCGCCATCATCTGATCTTGCAGCGGCTTTGAAACATCGCGCCGCGCATCCTCCAGCAACGAAATCAGATCATAGGCGGGATGTCCGGCGCGGGCATCCTGAAAATCCAGCAAACCGACCCGGGCCAGACCGGCCCGTTCCGGCAACCATATCAGGTTCTCGGCATGAAAATCGCGCAGGATCAGCACGGGCGGGGTTTCGGGCACCGCCTGCAGCGCAGACGCGACCGCGCCGTAAAATTCTGCCCGCTGGGCATCGCTGGCAGGGGCGCCCGTGGCGGCAGGCAGATACCAGTCAACTGCCATCGACGCCAGTTCCGCCATCGTAGCAACATCATAGGGGGCCAGACCGATGGGCGGCGCATGGCGATGCAGATCGGCCAGAAAGTCAATCGCCACGGAATACAGCAAAGACTCGGTCTCGGGTTTGTCTTCGACAACCCGCGCATAAAGCGCATCCCCCAGATCTTCGAGCAGAAGAAAACCGTTCGCCACATCGGCGGCCAGAATTTCCGGCGCGCTGTATCCAAGCCCTGACAGGTGCTGCGCAATTTGCATGAACGGCCGAACATCTTCATCTTTTTGGGGCGGGGCATCCATCAGAATGGCCGTGTGATCGCCCAGCGTCAGCCGATCATACCGCCGGTTTGAGGCATCACCTGCCAACACCCGCCGCGCGGCCTCGGCCCAGCCTGCGCGCGCGATGAAATCATTCGCGGTCTGAAGACGATCAGTCATGGGCAAGATCTTCCAAAAGAGGGCCCCAACGAGGCATATTCGACCATAGAGTTACCTTCCGGGCATCGACATCAGAGGCCAGCGCAAAATCCAGATGCAAGGCATCCTCTGGCGCCATGTCACCCAGCCTGTCGGGCCACTCCACAAGACACATAGATGTTTCAAACGCATCGGCCAGCCCAAGCTCGATCACCTCATCGGGATGTGTCAGCCGGTAAAGATCGGCATGCCAGATCTCCAGATCCGGCAGGTCATAAGTCTGCACCAGCGTGAAGGTCGGGGATGGAACATCCTCGATCTGGCCGCTTGCGGCCATTCGTGCCTGGATGAAGGCGCGTGCGAAATGGGTTTTTCCTGCCCCGATCGGGCCGGATAACAGCAACACATCCCCCCTGCCGACGCGACCGGCCAAACGGCGCGCCAAGGCCGCCGTCGCCTGGGGCGAAGGCAGCGCCATGTCGACCAAAACGGGAAATGACGAAGCGGACATGCCCGCAGTTTTAACGCCCGGCCACGGCCCTGCAAGGGCTGATCAGGTGATATCGACCGAAACCAGTGCAGGGGCGGTCGCGTCTTGCGGTGCGGCGGTGAACAACACCATGGTCGCCCCGCCCGCGATCGGCCTGACCCGGCAGGCAAGTGACGTGCCATCCGCCATCTTAATGTCGGCCTGCCAGGGTTCACGCGGGCCGCTGCGGTTGATGAAACGCTCTATGCGCGCCCAGTTTTCTGATGCGCCACATTGATCGGCCCACAACCGCGCGGCATCGCGAATATCCATATCGCCCAGCATGCGCGTCGGATCGCTGTTCCACAACGAGACATAGGCGGTGTTTGACAATGTCAAAATCCCGGCGGATGAAAAGACCGCAACCGCGTCATCCAGGCCATCCAGCACTGCTTGGCCCAGTTCCAGTTCGACCCTGAACCGGCGCGTCAGCGACATTTCCGCGCTGATATCCTCGAACAGGAAGGCAACGGCGCCATCAGGATGTGGCCGGCCCGATACCCGCCATGTCTGGCCTGATGGCAGTGTCCAGGTTTCCTGATAAACCCCGTCAGAAGCCGCCTTTTCCAGCGCGGCCATTTTTTGCCGCCATGACCGATAGTCTTTTGGCTCTGGCATCATCTGGCGTTCGCGCAACTGGTCGAAGAACGAAAACAGCAAGGGGCGCGACGATAGAAATTCGGGGTCGACATGGCAAAGATCGGTCAGCGCCGGGTTGAACATCACCAGTTGCCGCGCGCGGTTGAAGATCGCCAGCCCGGTCGGCAGATCGGCGAATGTCTTGGACAGCGTCTGAACAAAGTTCCGAAGCGAGGCTTCGGCCTGCACCGTGGCATCGGACGGTATGGCGAAAAACAGCGGCGCATCGGGCTGGGGAAAGGCGATGCAGTCAAACCAGTGATTTTGCCCGCCCCTGCCGGAAATCGAAAACCGGTGCGGTGAAAGATCTTCGGCCATGCCGCCAGCGTGAACGGTGTCGAACAGCAGCGGCAGCGGCCATGTCAGTGTCTCGCCCTGGGGCAGCGTGTTTTCCACCAAACCAAGATAGGCCCGGTTCGCCCACAGAACGACACCCTGACTGTCTTGTTGCCAGGCGGGTGTTGGCATCGTTGTGGCCACACGCCGCAGGATATCAAGTTCGGCATTCAGCGAGGCCAGGCATTGCGGGTCAATTTCGGGGGGGCGCCCCGGCTTGTCGCGCAGTGCAATGCGGGTAATGCCGCCAATAAGTTGCGCCTGCAGGATTGCATTACCGGCACGGTCGGCAATCTCGGCCTGCCCGGTTTCGCGCAGGCCGGCCAAGGCAGCGACAGAACCCGGAAAACGTGCGGCCAGTATCGCGCCCAGCCGATGCCACGGACCCAACCCTTCGGGCCCCTGATCCAGCAACTGCCAGCCGCCGGGCGTGGCATCGACAAGGCGTTCACCGTTGAACAGCAGGACCGGCCCGTCTGTATCTGTGGGTGATGCGGCCTGTCGCTTTCCAGGGACGGGTAGCAATGAAACGATGATCAGCGCCGCCATCGCGGTGCATAGGGATGTAATCACCAGGATTATCGCCAGGCTGAAATCCATGTTCCGTCCAAACCCTTGAAAAGCGCGCAGTCAAGGTTTTGACGAGAATGGTTAATCAACGGTTAATCCGCCGCAGATCAGGACTCGATCGGTTGGTTTTCACCCAAGGCCAGGGCATCGGCGCCCTCGCGAAGGGCAATCGCCTCGCGCGGCCAGGTTACCCGCACGATGGCGCCCGTGGCACTGGCGGGATGTTCGACGCTGAATTCGGCGCCATTCGCAAAGACAAGCTGCGCCCCCGAACGCTCTAACAGTGTCTTGGCGATGAACAGGCCCAACCCCATGCCTTCGTATTCCGGGCGCCTGGCGCGGTCTTCCTCGCTTCGGCGCTGCCGCATGAACGGGTCGCCGATACGCGCCAACGCATGCGGCGAAAACCCGGGGCCGTCGTCCAGAATACGCACGCCGATTGTGGTGTCTGACCAGTGAACCTCTACCCAGACCTTGCCAGTGGAAAAATCGACGGCGTTTTGCACCAGATTGCGCAGACCGTGAATAATTTCCGGGCGGCGCAGGATGATGGGTTCGCGCGGATCGCTGCCGCGGGCAGGATGCAGCGACAGGCGGACATCTTTGCCGCGGCCCTGATGCGGCTCGGCTGCCTCGGATACGACAGTGGCCAGGGGCGCGCTGCGCATCTGCAGGTCATCCTTGCCGGCCCGGCCCATCGACCGCAGAATGTCGCGGCACCTGTCGGCCTGTGCGCCAATCAGCCTGACATCCTCCAGCAGGGCCGGATTGTCCGTCAGGTCTTCCTGCAATTCGCTGCTGACCAGCTTGATCGTCGCCAGTGGCGTGCCAAGCTCATGCGCGGCGGCCGCAACGACACCGCCCAGGTCTGTCAGTGTCTGCTCTCGGGCCAGGGCCAGTTGCGTTGCCGAAAGCGCATCCTGCATCGAATTTATCTCGGCGGTCACACGACCGGCATAGACGGCAAGAAACGCGACACCGATCAGGATGGCGACCCAGAAGCCGAACAGGAAAATCTCTGGCAAGGCCTGAATAGTGCCTGTTTTATCACGCAGGGGCAGATAGAAGGCGGCCAGCAACGTGACCAGAATCATCGCCGAGGCACCCAACAGGATGGTTGACCGAAACCGCAATGCCGTGGCTGAAATCGTGACGGGTGTCAGGATCAGCAGCGCAAAGGGATTGTTCAGCCCGCCGGTGATTGCCAGCAAGGCAGCAAGCTGAGCAATATCCAGCATAAGCATCAGCGTCGCTTCGTTTTCCGAAAGGCGCTTGTTTCCGGGAAAGACCAGTATCGCTGTCAAGTTCACGATGACCGCCGCGCCCACCGCCAGAAAGCTCAGCCCCAGTGGAATTTGCAGCGAAAACCAGTGATGGGCCACTGTCAACGCCACGATCTGACCCGTGATGGCCACCCATCGCAGCCAGATCAGCGTGCGCAACCGCACCCATTGGCTGCGATCGGCAAGCCCGGGCAGCATCGCATCGGTCCTGTGGGCCATCATCTTCCCCTGTGACAAGCTGTTTACTTGTATATCCGCGCACGAAAGACCATCAAAGCACGCGCAACAACAGGAGAATGACGATGAAACGCTGGTTGGCCACTGGAATTGTTGTCGCTGCGGCGGCGCTGGGGCTTTGGGCGGTGGCGACAGGCCGTTCGACCGACCGTTTTGCCAGTTGCCGCACCTCGAAGGTTGCCGGGGGGTCGGGGGCGATCGGCGGGCCGTTCACGCTGGTTGACGAAACCGGGCGCACCGTCACCGACACGGATGTCATCACCAGGCCGACCTTGCTGTATTTCGGTTACACCTTTTGCCCCGATGTGTGCCCGCTGGACAATGCCCGAAATGCCGATGCCGTGACCGAGCTGGACAAGCGCGGCTACGATGTCTTGCCGGTTTTCATCTCGATTGATCCGGCGCGCGACACGCCCGAAGTGATGGCGGAATTCACTGATTATCTGCACCCAAAGATGTTGGGCCTGACCGGATCGGAAGAACAGGTGAAAGCAGCATCAACGGCCTATCGCACCTATTTCAAGAAACAGGAAGGTGATCCCGAATACTATCTGGTCGATCACTCGACCTTTACTTATCTGGTTCTGCCCGATGTCGGCTTTGTCGATTTCTTCGCCCGCGATGTCACGGCCAACGACATGGCGGATCGGGTGGCCTGCTTCATCAAGGCCGACAAGGGTCGGTGATACAGTCAAATTGACCCGAACGAACGAAGCACATACAGTCATTCCAATGACAACCAGGTGACACTGGAAAGGATTGAAATGGCCGGACAAGAAACGCACGAACCGGGCGATGACCGTTCGCTGCTTCTGGTCGATGACGACGAGCCATTTCTGCGCCGGCTTGCCAAAGCGATGGAAAAGCGCGGGTTCATACCTGAAATCGCCCTGACCGTGGCAGAAGGCAAGGCGTTTGCCCGCGCCAATCCGCCCGCCTATGCCGTGATCGACCTGCGCCTGACAGACGGGAACGGGCTGGATGTCGTCGAAACCCTGCGCGAGGCACGGCCAGATGCGCGTATCGTGGTGCTGACAGGTTATGGCGCGATTGCGACGGCCGTCGCGGCGGTCAAGATCGGTGCGACCGACTATCTGTCAAAGCCCGCCGATGCCAATGACATTACCGCCGCGTTGCTGGCCACGGGCGACAGTTTGCCTCCCCCACCCGAACATCCGATGTCTGCGGACAGGGTTCGTTGGGAACATATCCAGCGCGTCTATGAACAATGCGACCGGAACGTTTCAGAAACCGCGCGCCGGCTGAACATGCACAGGCGGACATTACAGCGCATTCTGGCCAAACGCAGTCCGCGCTAGAGCAATCTGGGGTGAAACAGTGACGAGTGCGAGCGATTCAATTCCTGATCCAGACGGTGGCTGGTCCTCTGACATCCTGTCGCTGCATGATGCGATCATCGCGCCCCCGGAAATTTCATCCATGCGGCAGCCCGCCGGTGTCTTGACCGCCGACGGCGCCTATTGCGGGCATGGTGCCCTTTGGCGGGGCCGGCGTCCGATCACCTTGCCGTTTGATGTGCCACAGGGGCCGTTGCCGGTTCTGCCGGGCCGCTGGCTGTGGGGCGGGGTTCTGTGGGCACATTTCGGGCATTTTCTGGCCGAAAGCACCGCCCGCCTGTGGGCGCTGGATCATTTGGATGGCCCGGTGGACGGGATAGTGTTCATTCCAAAGCGACCGCGCCTGGGTGACGAAACCAAGGGGTTTCAGCGCGCCTTTCTGGACATGATGGGATGTGATCTGCCGATCCGCGTTGCCGCCGAACCGATGCGTGTGGAACATCTGATCGTGCCCGGACAGGGGTTTGGTCTGGGGCCGATATCAAAGGGCACAAATGCCTTTCGCGATGCCATTCACAACCGGTTTGGTGCTGGAACAGAGCCTTCCGGGCCTGACCGGCTGTATGTTTCGCGATCCGCGCTGGGCCTGCGTAAAGGGGGCATGCTGGGCGAGCATGTTCTTGAACAAAAGCTGGCCGAACAGGGCTATGAGATTTTTCACCCGCAAAAACATGCAATGGCCGAACAGATTGCCCGGTACAAGGCGGCCAGACAGGTCATCGCGGCCGATGGATCGGCGCTGCATCTGTTCGCGATGGTCGCAAGGCCCGATCAGCACGTGGCCATCGTTTTGCGCCGCAGCTCGAATGTTGCGGACAATCTGATCGCGCATCTGACCCACTTCAGTGGCAGCGCCCCCGTCGTTCTGAACACGCTTCTGCGCGAATGGGTGCCGAAGGCCAAACAGCGGTCCAGCCGCCTGTCTTTTGGCGAATTGAACCTGCCGCGCCTTGGTCGCCGCCTGGTTCGTGACGGTTTTATACAGGATCGTGGCCCGTGGGACTCTTTGACCGAGGATGAGCGAAATACCGTTTTCGCGGAAAAAGGGCTGACAGGAAAGCGGGCTTATGTTGTGGCCGAAGGCCTGTCGGACAAACCCAAACCGGCGCGTAATGCGGCCTGACATCGTTCAGCGCGCGATCATATCCAGCAATTGCAAATGCCGTTCGGTGAAATCGGCGCGAACCTCGACCGGCGCGCGCAGCCTGATTTCCATTCCGGCGATCAGTTCCGGCGGGGGGCGGCCGAACAGCTTGTCTGCCTCACCGGCGGTGAATCCCGCGATCTGAATGGCCTCCAGCCAGGCCGAAACCCTGTCGGCGGCCTTGATCTGCCGCTTGATTTTCAGGGGAAGGGTCGCCGGCAAGCCGAAACGAATGTGAATCGCTGCCGTCAGGCGGTCATCCAGCACACCATATTCCGCGCCGATGGCGGCCTTGACAGGTGATATCATGTCGCCAATCACGTATTCAGGCGCATCGTGCAGCAACGCCGCCAGCCGCCATTTCAGCGATGAATCAGGCACTAACCTGCCGTAAATCTGCTCTACCAGCAGGGAATGTTCGGCAACGGAATAAGGATAATCGCCGCGCG
>NZ_JBSRVX010000016.1:0-27036 GCF_055134745.1 Actibacterium sp. | reverse complement strand
ATACGCCTTGAAATCACCGAAATACTTCGTAATCGCCGCCGTCAGCGTCGTCTTGCCGTGATCAACGTGACCAATGGTCCCGATGTTCACATGCGGTTTGTTCCGTTCAAACTTTGCCTTAGCCATGTCTGTGGCGCCTCATCTCTGGGGGGCCGGATCAGGCCCGAGTCAACATCGCGCGCTAATTATTGGCACAAGCGCGGGAAATCAAGCACGAGTTCGGCATGACGCCGAATGAGGCCGGATCGGATCAGGTGAAACGGTTCGATTGCGGAAAGCCGCGCGGCGCCATGCGGCCCGCGCTGGCCCGTTTGCCCAGCCATTCGGTCAGGTCCGGTTCGGTGCGGGTGCGCCCGGCCGGGTCTTTCCACGTCAGCCCGTCGGCCAGCACCAGGGTCGTCGCATCCGACAAGCCGCCATCCTTGTATTTTTGCAGCCGCACGCCCTTGCCCCGGGTCATTTCGGGCAATTCGTCCAGCGCAAAGACCAGAACCTTGCGGTTTTCCCCGACACAGGCGACGTGATCGCCCGTTACCGGGCGGCAGACCAGCGCGACGGTTGCGTCGCGCACGTTCAGCACCTGCTTGCCGGTGCGGGTCTGGGCCAGCACGTCATCGGACGGCACGATGAACCCGTCGCCCGCGTTCGATGCCACCAGCAGGCGGGTGCCCGGCCGATGGATGAACAGATCGACGATGCCCGCCTCGTTCGGCAGATCGACCATCAGGCGGACCGGTTCGCCCATGCCGCGCCCGCCGGGCAACTGGCTGGCGGGCAGGGTATAGAACCGCCCGTTGCTGCCCAACAGCAGCAGCTTGTCGGTGGTTTCGGCATGGATCAGGAAGCGGCCTTCGTCGCCATCCTTGAATTTCAGATCTGTCTTCGGATCGGAATGGCCTTTCATCGCCCGGATCCAGCCCATCTTCGAACAGACAACCGTGATCGGCTCGCGTTCGATCATCGCTTCCAGCGGCACCTCTTCGACGGTGCCTGCCTCGGCGAACTGGCTGCGGCGCGCGCCCAGCGGGGTTTTCTTGCCGAACTGGGTGCGCACCTCTTTCAACTGCCCGGCGATATGATCCCACTGGACATGTTCGTTTTCCAGCAGGTCTTCCAGCACGGCACGTTCCGCCATCAGCGCGTCGCGTTCGCGGGTCAGTTCGATCTCTTCCAGCTTGCGCAAGCTGCGCAGCCGCATGTTCAGGATCGCTTCGGCCTGAACCTCGGACAACTCGCCATCACCCGGCGCGGGCGAGACATAATCCTTTTCAGACGTGGCGCGGACCTGCGCCCGACCCCAGTCTTCGCGCATCAGCGCGGCCTTGGGGTCTTCGTCATATCGGATGATGTCGATCACCCGGTCAAGGTTGAGAAAGGCGATGATGAAGCCTTCCAGAACCTCAAGCCGGTGGTCGATCTTGTCCATCCGGTGCCGGCTGCGGCGGATCAGAACCTCGCGGCGGTGATCGAGGAAAGCGCGCAACACCTCTTTCAGGCTGCATACCTTGGGCGTGCGCCCGTCGATCAGCACGTTCATGTTCAGGCTGAACCGGGTTTCCAGATCGCAATTGCGATAAAGCATCCCCATCAGCATTTCGGGGTCCACCGTGCGCGAACGCGGCTCCAGCACCAGCCGGATGTCATCGGCGCTTTCGTCGCGCACATCGGCCAGGATCGGGATCTTCTTCAACTGGATGATCTCGGCGATCTTTTCGATCAGCTTGGATTTCTGCACCTGATAGGGGATCTCGGTGACCACGATCTGCCATTGGCCGCGGCCCAGATCCTCGATCTGCCATTTCGCGCGCAGCCGGAACGATCCGCGCCCGGTGCGATAGGCCGCAAGGATATTCTCGCGCGGCTCGACGATCACGCCGCCCGTTGGAAAATCGGGGCCGGGGATATGGTCGATCAGGGTTTCGTCGCGCGCATTCGGGGTCTTGATCAGATGCAGGCAGGCGCTGACCAGCTCGTCCAGATTATGCGGCGGGATGTTGGTGGCCATGCCGACCGCGATGCCGGTTGATCCATTCGCCAGAAGGTTCGGAAAGGCGGCGGGCATCACCACCGGTTCTTCCAGCGTGCCGTCATAGTTGGGGCGGAAATCGACCACGTTTTCGGCCAGCCCTTCCATCAGCGCCTCGGCCGCGGCGGTCAGGCGGGCCTCGGTGTAACGGGATGCGGCGGGGTTATCGCCGTCGATATTGCCGAAATTGCCCTGCCCGTCGACCAGCGGGTAACGCACGTTGAAATCCTGCGCCAGCCGCGCCATTGCTTCATAGATCGCCACATCGCCATGCGGGTGATAGTTGCCCATCACATCGCCGCTGATCTTGGCCGATTTGCGAAAGCCCCCGGTGCTGGTCAGGCGCAATTCGCGCATCGCATAAAGAATGCGCCGATGCACCGGCTTCAACCCGTCGCGGGCGTCGGGCAGTGCGCGGTCCATGATCGTGGACAAGGCATAACTTAAATACCGCTCACCGATCGCGCGGCGCAGCGGTTCGATCAGGTCGGAAGGGCCGATTTGGGGTGTGTCGGTGACATCATTCATAGGGGTGGTGATACCCGCCTGCCACTGCGGCGACAAGCGCGGGCTTTCAAAATTCCGCGCACTTGTGATTGCGATGGGCCTGGCGTTCTTCTAGCGTCGCGCTGACCGGTTCAGAGGTGTGCGGATTATGGCAAGATCCATTCTTATCACGGGGTGCTCTTCGGGCATCGGCTATGACGCGGCGCATGGGCTGAAACGCGCAGGCTGGCGCGTCTTTGCCACCTGTCGCAAGGAAGTGGACTGTGCCCGCCTGCGCGACGAGGGGCTGGAAAGCTTCGTGCTGGATTACGCCGACGAAGACAGCATCATCGCCGCACTGGACGAGGCCCTGACCCGCACAGGCGGCACGCTGGACGCGCTTTACAATAACGGTGCCTTCGCCCTGCCGGGTGCCGTCGAAGACCTGCCGCGCGACGGGCTGCGCGCGATCTTCGAGGTCAATCTTTTCGGCGTCCACGACCTGACCCGCCGCGTCATCCCGATAATGCGGGCGCAAGGGCATGGGCGGATCGTCAATTGTTCATCGGTGCTGGGGATGGTGGCCGCGAAATGGCGCGGCGCCTATACCGCCACCAAATTCGCGATGGAAGGTCTGACCGATACCCTGCGGCTGGAAATGGCCGACACGCCGATCAAGATCATCCTGCTCGAACCCGGCCCCATCACGTCCGATCTGCGGATCAAGTCCATCCCCTATTTCGAACGCTTCATCGACTGGCGCGCCTCGCCCCGCGCGGCGCAATATGAAACCACGCTGTTGAAACGGCTTTACAAGGATCGCGGGCGAGACGCATTTGAACTGCCCGGCTCTGCCGTCACCCAAAAACTGATCCGCGCGCTGGAATCCCCCCGGCCCCGCGCCCGCTATTTCGTGACCACCCCCACCTATGGCGCCGACATCCTGCGCCGGGTGCTGCCGACGCGCCTGCTTGATTGGATCACATCGAAAGGCTGACATGGGTCCTGCCGCAAAAAGCGGTTCGCTTTTGTCGCGCTTACCGCTATTTCCCTGCACAGGAAGGATTCCGCCATGCTGAAAGATCCGCTTTTCATCGTTGTCGCCATCGCCTGCCTTGCCGTGGCTGGCATCTTGATGTTGGGCATCGGGGGTTTTGCCAAGGGCGGCGAGTTCAACCGCAAGCACGCCAACCGGATCATGCGCTATCGCATTGCCGGACAGGCGGTGGCGATCGGGTTGATCCTGTTATTCGTCTATCTGCGAGGACGCTGAGCATGGTCGTTCTGAACAAGATTTACACCCGCACCGGCGATCAGGGCGAAACCGCGCTGGGCAATGGCGCGCGCGTGCCCAAATACAGCCCCCGCGTCGCCGCCTATGGCACCACGGATGAGGCAAACGCCACAGTCGGGCTGGCGCGCCTGCACGCAACGGGTGCGATGGACGGCCAATTGGCGATGATCCAGAACGATCTGTTCGATCTGGGCGCTGATCTGTGTCGCCCCGACATGGATCAGGACGCCACCGCCGAATACCCGCCGCTGCGCATGATCGCAACGCAGGTTGACCGGCTGGAGGCCGAAATCGACGCGATGAACGCGGCGCTGACACCGCTGCGGTCTTTCATCCTGCCGGGTGGATCGGCGCTGGCGGCGCATCTGCACCTGTGCCGCACCGTGTCACGCAGGGCCGAGCGGCTTTGTGTTGAACTGGCCACTGTGGAACAGGTGAATCCGGCGGCAATCAAATACCTCAACCGTCTGTCGGATTGGTTTTTTGTCGCCGCCAGGATTGCCAATAATGGCGGCAAGGATGATGTGCTTTGGGTGCCGGGGGCCACTCGATAACAAGCAAGTTGCAAAAATCGCACAATGTGCGACAATTCGCGCACGAATGGCTTAAATTTACTCTGTTGTCGGGGCCGATCAACAGGTAACAAACACCCCAAACAAGTGACACAGACCAAAGGAGACCACGCGAATGAAGGTTCTTGTGCCCGTAAAACGGGTGATCGACTATAACGTCAAAGCCCGCGTCAAGGCTGATGGCAGCGGTGTCGATCTCGCCAATGTGAAAATGTCGATGAACCCCTTTGACGAGATTGCCGTGGAAGAGGCAATTCGCCTGAAAGAGGCCGGCGTCGTCACAGAAATCGTGGCCGTGTCGATCGGCGTGAAACAGGCGCAGGAAACCCTGCGCACCGCGTTGGCCATGGGCGCCGATCGCGCGATCCTGATCGTGGCCGCCGATGACGTGCATACCGATATCGAACCGCTGGCCGTCGCCAAGCTGTTGAAAGCTGTGGTTGACGAAGAGCAGCCGCAACTGGTTCTGGCCGGCAAACAGGCAATCGACAACGACATGAACGCAACCGGGCAGATGCTGGCCGCCCTGCTGGGCTGGTCGCAGGGCACCTTTGCATCGGAACTGAAGGTCGAGGCAGACTTTGCCACCATCACCCGCGAGGTTGACGGCGGCCTGCAAACGATCAAGGTCAAGATGCCGGCGATCATCACCGCCGACCTGCGTTTGAACGAGCCGCGCTATGCCAGCCTGCCCAATATCATGAAGGCCAAGAAAAAGCCGCTGGATGAAAAGACGCCCGCCGATTACGGCGTTGATGTCAGCCCGCGCCTGCAGGTCGTGAAAACCACGGAGCCTGCGGCACGCAAGGCCGGTGAAATGGTTGGCTCGGTCGACGAGCTGGTGGCGAAACTCAAAGCTGTGGGGGCAATCTGATGGCTGTTCTTCTTCTTGCCGAAGTCAATGGCGGCGAACTGGCCGTCGATGCAACCGCAAAGGCGCTGACCGCTGCAAAGCAACTGGGCCCGGTGACGGTTCTGTGCGCCGGGGCCGGCTGTGGCGATGCGGCGGCTGCCGCTGCGAAACTGGACGGTGTCACCAAGGTTCTGTGCGCCGATGACGCGGCCTATGGCAACGCGTTGGCCGAACCCGTGGCCGCGCTGATCGTCAGCCTTGCGGGCGATTTCGAACATATTCTGGCCCCTGCCACATCCAACGCCAAGAACATCCTGCCGCGCGTCGCGGCCCTGCTGGATGTCATGGTCTTGTCGGATGTGTCCGGCGTCGTCGATGGCAGCACGTTCGAACGCCCCATTTATGCGGGCAACGCGATCCAGACGGTGAAAACCAACGATCCCAAGAAGGTGCTGACCATCCGCACCTCGACCTTTGACGCGGCTGGCGAAGGCGGATCGGCCAGTGTCGAGACCATCGGCGCGGCTGAAAACCCCGGCCTGTCCGAATGGATCGAAGACAAGGTTGCCGCCAGCGACCGCCCCGAACTGACCAGCGCCGGCGTTGTCGTGTCCGGCGGACGCGGTTTGGGATCGGAAGAAAACTTTGCGATCATCGAAAAGTTGGCCGACAAGCTGGGGGCCGCTGTCGGCGCCTCGCGCGCTGCGGTCGATTCCGGCTTTGCGCCCAACGACTGGCAGGTCGGTCAGACCGGCAAGGTCGTGGCACCTGCACTGTATATCGCCGTGGGTATCTCGGGTGCCATCCAGCACCTTGCCGGTATGAAGGACAGCAAGATCATCGTCGCCATCAACAAGGACGAAGAGGCCCCGATCTTCCAGGTTGCCGATTACGGTCTGGTGGCTGACCTGTTCCAGGCTGTTCCGGAACTGACCGACAAATTGTGATCTGACACCCGAACCCGACTGGGTTCGGATCGCAGGCAATCACGACCGGCCCGCCCTTTGGCGGGCCGTTTTCATTCCTGGCGCCCCATCATGCGTCGCACCACTGGGGCCAGGGCGGCAGCTATTTCGGAATGTGCGGCGACATTTGGCATTTCCTGCGCCGCGGCCTGTTCCCCGGGGCCAAAAACCATGCCGGACATGCCCCGCGCCGCCGCAGCTTCGCTGATCTCGATGGTAAGCGTTTCGGCAAATAGCGGCGCGACCTCGTTGATCATCGCGCGGTCGACGAACAGGGGCTCGGGTCCCAGGCCATGCCAGGCATAGGCAGCGGCCGCTTGATGCCCGCCCAGCGCCAGCAATATCGCATCGGGGCCGACATGGCCCGCCAGGGTCCGCATGCGTGCGACCCAGGCTTCCTGCAATTCCCGCACCACCATGGCCATTTTCGGCGGCGATATCTCGTTCAACGTTCGCAGCATATGGCGCGTAAAATGAAATTCGGTAAAATCGACCTCTGGAAACAGGGCCTTCAGCAAGCCCGAGGCCCGCAGGAACCTGTCATTGCGCCGCGGATGCACGCTGTAGAACCTGTTCGATCCATTATGCGCGCCCATGACCTGCACCACCGTCAAACGGGCGCCCGCGCATATCTCGAGTATCGCCGGATCGTTCGCGAACACATCCGCTCCGGCGTTCATGCATCCCAGATTGACAACCCTTACCCCTGCCGCCTGCCCTGTCAGCGCCGGAAACGGCTGTTCGACAAATTTGCCAAAGGTCTCGGATCCGCCCAGAATGACGCAGCAATCGCCATCGGGATATTGCTTTGGTCCCCTGAAGATCAGCCGCGACCGGCCATAACGGCACGGTAAATAATTCAGGCCCCGGTCAACCGGTGTTTCGTCCATTTTCACCACCCATTTTCATACTCACCCGGGGCAAGAGTGCCGCAAGAGCCTTTACAGACCCCTAACCAAAGCATTTGAAGCAATGCGGCCTCCGGCTTGGCTCTTGCACCGAGGGCGGCGCCGGGCCTATGGTCCGGGCGACACAAAGCAGGGATATTCCGATGGACATCAAAACGGTTGGGGTGATCGGCGCAGGCCAGATGGGAAGCGGTATCGCGCAGGTCATGATGACCGCAGGCTATGAGGTTCTGCTGAATGACATCTCTCAGGACAGCCTAGACAAGGCCGTGGCGCAGATCGACGCGCTGCTTGAACGGCAGGTCAGTCGTGACCGGATGGCGGCTGCCGACAAAGCGGCGGCCATGGCCCGGCTGCACACAACGCTGACACTGTCCGATCTGGGCCCGTCCGATCTGATCATCGAGGCGGCGACCGAACGTGAAACCGTCAAGATGGCGATCTTCGAAGACCTGCGCGCCCATCTGGGCCGCGATACGATCCTGACATCGAACACCTCGTCGATCTCGATCACCCGCCTGGCCAGCCGCACCGACCGTCCCGAAAAATTCATGGGCTTTCACTTCATGAACCCGGTGCCGGTGATGCAACTGGTCGAACTGATCCGCGGCATTGCCACCGACGATGCAACCTATGACACATGCCTGAAAGTCGTCGAGAACCTGGGCAAGACCGCCGCCAGCGCCGAAGATTTCCCCGGCTTCATTGTCAACCGCATCCTGATGCCGATGATCAACGAGGCGGTCTATACCCTGTATGAGGGCGTAGGCTCGGTCCAGTCGATCGACGAATCCATGAAACTGGGCGCCAACCATCCGATGGGGCCGCTGCAACTGGCCGATTTTATCGGCCTGGATACCTGCCTGGCGATCATGAACGTGCTGCATGACGGGCTGGCGGATACCAAATACCGCCCCTGCCCGCTGCTGACAAAATATGTCGAGGCCGGCTGGCTGGGCCGCAAGACCAAGCGCGGCTTTTATGACTATCGCGGCGAGACACCTGTGCCGACCCGCTAGCCGCGCAGCGCGGTTTCATCCCGGGAAACACCCCTGCATCACCTTGGTGAAAATACTCGATCCCGCGCTTGCCGCCTGTCAGCCCTTCAGGCCCAGGGTGTGCGCGCGCAGCCAGGCCACGAATTCGCGCGGGCGTGTGGCCATCCGTTCAATCTCGTCACGCTCTATCACCGGGCCGATGACCGGCGCCTGCGGCCGGTTCAATGCGTGGACGACCTCATACAGCAACAACCCCTGCCGCAGGGTGGGCGACAGGCGCGCCGCGATCTGATAGGCCCGCGAATTCTGGCCTGGAAAGCAGATCGGCACCACCCGCGCGCCTGACCGCTGGATCATCTTTGCCGTGAATGGGTTCCACTCGGCCTCTTGCGCCTTTCCGAACATGGTTTTCGAAGTGGCGACCACGCCCGACGGAAACACCGCAATGACCCCACCCCGACGCAAATGATCCATCGCCTTGCGCCGCATTTCCAGGTTCTGTTGCAGCGCGTCCTCTTCATGCAGAAAGGGGACAGGGATCATGAACTCGTCGATTTCCTGAACACCCGTCAGCAGCGACCGCGTCAGGATCTTGTAATCGGTGCGCACACGCCCGATCAGTTCGGCCAGCACCATGCCATCCACCAGCCCGTGAGGATGGTTCGCCACGATCACCAGCGGGCCGGTTGGCGGAATATGGGCGATCTGCTCGGGGGGGGTCGTCAGCGCGATCCCCATTACATCCAGCGCCTGCTTCCAGAACGCCTGCCCATGCGGGGCGCCCAGTGCTTCGAACCGGCGAATCAGGCGCAGCAATGTCAGCTTGCCCGTCATCCATTCCATCACGCGGATCGTGTTGGCCTTCCAGGGATTCGTGAATGTATTGGCATAGGACAGCCGCCGCTTGTCATAAGGCTGTTCGACAAGCGATTTGTCACCCGGCATGGGCGGCGTTTGGGACAAACCCTTGTGCTGATGGCTACCGACCAAGGTTGCGAAGCCTCCGCTTGATCAAGGCTTCAGAACGGTTCGCCGAAGCGTTCAGCGACCAGCCGGCTCAGCGCGTCCATAAGCGGTTCGGCCTGTGGGCCGGTGGTTTCCACCTCGATAGAGGTCCCCTTGGATGCAGCCAACATCAAAAGCCCCATGATGGAGTCCCCCGACGCGCTCAGCCCATCCTTGCGCACTTCGGCGCGGGCCTCGAAATTTTCGACCGTTTCAACGAATTTCGCAGACGCCCGGGCATGCAGACCTTTTTCGTTCACGATATCAAGCCTGCGCAGCACCATTCGCTGTCTTATCCCGCCTGCACGTCGAAACTGTCGATATACTTTCGTCCGGCCATCAGGGCGCAGGTCACGGCGTCGCCCACATTCATGCGGCGGCTTTTTGCAAGCTTGATCAGCATTGGCAGATTGGCGCCATACAGTATCTTGCGGTCACTTTTGTCACAGGCCCGCAATGACAGATTGGACGGCGACCCGCCGAACATATCGGTCACGACCACAACACCGGTGCCATCGTCAACCGCATCGGCAGCGGCGCGGATTTCTTCCTGCTTGGCGCTGCGGTCATGGTCAGGTTCGATGGCGATTGCACGGATACCGTCCTGTTTGCCCACGACATGTTCAATCGCGGCAAGGTATTCCTTCGCCAATCCGCCATGCGCAACGATCACAATACCGATCACGCGGTGTTCCCCGTCATGCTGGCGGTCCCCGATCTGGCCCGCCGTTCAATTTCCCTGTGCCTTTTAGACACCCGCCACCCGTTCTTCGCAAGCGCACCGCAAAGATTTTCGACCACTGTGACAGAACGGTGTTGCCCGCCCGTGCACCCGAACGCAATCGAGAAATGCGATTTGCCCTCTTCCTGATAGGCAGGAAGCAACAGTTCGATCAGATCCAGCACTTTGTCAAAGAATGGCTGATAACGCGGATCGGCCTGAACATAGTCTGCCACGGGTGCAGACTCGCCGTTCAGCGCGCGCAGCGACGGTTCCCAATAGGGATTTCGCAAAAACCGGCAGTCGAAGACCATATCCACGCCGCTGGGCAGCCCGCGTTTGTACGAAAACGAATGCACCGAAACCGCCAGCCGCACCCCACCCTGCTGACCGAACCAATGCGCCAGTTCGCCACGCAGTTCATGCGGCGTCAATTCGGAGGTGTCGATCAGCAGATCGGCCATGTTGCGGATCGGGGCCAGCAGGTCCAGTTCGCGACTTACACCTTCAACGGGGCTTTCGGCCGGGGCCATGGGATGGCGTCGCCGGGTTTCTGAAAAGCGCCGCAGCAATACCTCGGCCGCGCAATCAAGATACAGAAGCTCTGACTGCACCCGTGGATCAGCCCGCAGATCTGTCACCAATTCCTGCAAAGCGCGGGTGCTGAAATCGCGATTACGTGTATCGACGCCCAGCGCCAGCGGCGCGGCGGGCGGCGGCCCCTCCAGCAGACGGGGGATCAACGACAGCGGCAGATTGTCGATTGCTTCGAACCCCTGATCTTCCAGCGAAGCGAGCGCAGTTGAACGCCCCGCACCTGAAGGGCCGGTCACCAGAACCATCCTGTGGCCAATCGCGCCAGGGCGCGCCGGGGGTGGCGAAACGCTCATGTAAGTCTCCCGCCCTTTAGATATTGCAAAATTGCGGCTGGGAAATGGCCCATATCCACTTTGTGAAGCAGTGTCACCGGCTGCCCAAGCAGCGTTACATCGCGCAACGGCGGCAGGCGGTGTGTTTCCACGCGGGCCATATCGACGGCCAGCACGACCGGGGCCGACGCGACAGGCTGCGCAAAAAGCAGCCCCACGCCGCGCGCCTCGATCATTCCGCGGATGGTTTCTGGGGCACGGGCGAATAACTGCCCGTCATGCAGCCACAACTGCGTGCGGTCATCCGCGACCAATGCAGCGCCGCGCGACATCAGGTCCAGCGCCAGGGCAGACTTGCCCGATCCCGACGGCCCCATGATCAGTACCGCGCGCCCGTCCAGCGCAACGCAACTGGCATGCAGGATGACCGGGTTCTTCGTGGTCACAACAGGCCCCGCTGCGACATGGGTCAGACCGGAAGGCCGACCACGAAACGGGCCCCCAGCGGTTCCGATGTGGCATCGGCATTGGTCGGGCGGATGTTTTCGGCCCAGATCACACCACCATGCGCCTCGACGATCTGCTTGGAGATCGACAGGCCCAGCCCGGAATTATTTCCGAAATGCGTGGCCGGACGGTCGGAATAAAAGCGTTTGAATACCTTGGTCAGGGCCTGTTCGGGGATACCCGGCCCGGTATCCTCGACGACGACAAGAACGCGGTTTTCACGACGACGCGCCCAGACGCGCACGGCATCGCCTTCTTCGCAAAAAGAGATCGCATTGGTGATCAGATTCACGAATACCTGCGCCAGGCGCGGCTCCAGCCCCATGACCTCGATCGGGGTGTCGGGCAGATCGGCAATGAAATCAACGCCTTTGGCCTTGGCCTCTTGTCCCAGATGCGCATTCAAGGATTGCAACAGCTTGATCAGGTCAAAGGGTTTTTCTTCCTCTTTGACCAGTTCGCTGTCCAGCCGCGACGCATTTGAGATATCACTGACCAGCCGGTCCAGCCGGCGCACGTCATGTTCGATGACCTCAAGCAGCTTCTTGCGCTGATCGTCGCGTTGGGTCAGGTGCAGCGTGCCGACAGCAGATCGCAAGGATGCCAGCGGGTTCTTGATCTCATGCGCGACATCGGCGGCAAATTGTTCATTGGCGTCGATCCGATCATAAAGCGCCGCGACCATCCCCCGCAATGCCCCGGACAGACGGCCGATTTCATCAGGCCGCGCCGTAAGATCGGGGATGCGCACCCGGCCCGGATTCATCTTGCGGGCATTCTTGTCACGGCCGATTTCCGCCGCTGCGGCCAGATCTGACAGCGGGTTGGCAATGGTGCTGGCCAGCACCATCGACAGGCCAACCGACACCAGCATCGCGATCATGAAGACCTGCAGGACCTGTTCGCGTTCTGATCGCACCAGCAGATCAATCTCGCCCGCGACAGAGCTGAGCGCAATCACACCCATAACCCGCCCCCCCGGCCCGGCGATCGGGGTCGCGACGGAAAAGATGGTGCTGCCTGCGGCATCCGTGCCGGTGCGCGACAGGGTATCGCCCGCCAATGCGTCCGGAACGATCATCTGCGACAACTGCGCCGGGGTCAGATCGGGCTGTTGCGGTTCGCCGCGGCTGACCAGGGCCGACAGACCTTCCCACACGAAATTCAGAAACCCGGTAATGACGGTCGAGCGTTCCTTGCCTGAAGCGGCCTGATCTGCGGGGCGCGTCATGCCTTGGCTTGAAACGACAAGATTTCCAGTAGCATCGAAAACGAAAACCTCGATACCGTTTACAAGGTCCAGACCGCCCAGTGTCGCGGTCGGGTCAATGCCATCGCGCGTGGCAAGGTTGACCGGACCGCCCCGCGGCATCTGGGCCTCGAACACATCGGCGATCAGTTCGGCCTGATTGATAAAGGCCTGTTCGCGCAGCCGCACCAGGCTGTCGCGGCCGGGGTTCAGATACAGCACCCCGGCAACCAGAACGATCAACCCCAACAGGTTGAATGTGATGATCTTGCGCGCCAGTGGCGAACGGTTCAGCGAAATCACGCTGCGCTTGCGTCGCCGGTCGCGAATTTCGGAATCCTCGGACTGGGTCGGCGCGACCCAGTCTTCCCCGATGACGACAAATCCGTCGGCTGATGGTTTGGTGTCGCGCAAGTCAGTCCCCTGTCCGGGCGCCGCGGGTCAAGTCATTCTTCGTTATAACGATATCCGATGCCATAAAGCGTTTCGATGGCCGAAAAGTCATCATCTGCCTGGCGCATCTTCTTGCGCAGCCGTTTGATGTGGCTGTCGATGGTGCGGTCATCCACATAGACCTGATCGTCATAGGCCACATCCATAAGCTGGTCGCGGCTTTTGACAAAGCCAGGCCGCTGGGCAAGGGCCTGCAGCAGCAGAAATTCCGTCACCGTCAGCGAAACATCCTTGCCCTTCCAGGTCACGGCATGGCGCAGCGGGTCCATCGACAATTCGCCGCGCACCATCAGCTTGCTTTCCTCGGGCGTGCCGGCCTCATCGGCGATGATCGCTTCCTGCCGGCGCAACAGCGCGCGGATGCGTTCAACAAGCAGGCGCTGCGAGAACGGCTTTTTCACGTAATCGTCGGCCCCCATGCGCAGGCCCAGCACCTCGTCGATCTCGTCATCCTTCGATGTCAGAAAAATCACCGGCATCGTGGTCTTCTGCCGCAACCGCTGCAACAGATCCATTCCGTCCATGCGCGGCATCTTTATGTCCAGCACCGCCATGTCAGGCAGGCGCTTGTTGAAGGCATCCAGCGCGGATTGACCGTCATTATATGTTTCAACTTCAAAACCTTCGGCTTCGAGCGTCATCGAAACCGACGTCAGAATATTCCTGTCGTCGTCAACAAGTGCGATCCGTGACATGGAGTTATACCTCTGCTCTTTGTCTATTTTTTGCCACATTTTGCCAATTCGCCCCTTGGAATCAATCCCTAAACGCGAATCACCCCCTGCCGGGGCATCAGTGAACGGTAAAAAACGTTACACATTGCTAATATGCACCACTTATTGTCGCTTATCCATCATCGCGGTTGCGCTAACCTTCGCTCGGTTTGCGCTAACCTTTGACACGATCCGTCACGAAGCTGTTCCCTCGCGGAAGCCGCGTGTTATAGGGTGCCACCCGCCGACTGCGCGGGGCGGGGTCAGGCCCCTTTTACAGGCAACAGATCAATCGAACCGTCCGGGACGGACGGCGTCAGGAGCGAGCACATGACAACTGGACGGGTGAATCCTTCGCAACGGCTGGAAGATCAGGGCATCACCGGGCTTGGGCAAGTTCACTATAACCTGATTGAACCCGCACTGGTCGAAGCCGCGCTGAAGCGCAACGAAGGCACCCTGGGCAAGGGCGGCGCCTTTCTGGTGACGACGGGCGACCATACCGGCCGATCGCCCAAAGACAAATTCGTGGTGCGCACCCCGTCTGTCGAAGACAGCATCTGGTGGGAAAACAACAAGCCGATGACGCCCGAGGCGTTCGATCAGCTTTACACCGACATGCTGACCCATATGAAGGGCCGCGATTACTTCGTGCAGGATCTTTACGGCGGTGCCGATCCCGAACACCGGCTGGACGTGCGCGTCGTGACCGAACTGGCCTGGCATGGGCTGTTCATCCGCCACCTGCTGCGCCGCCCCTCGCGCGAAGAACTGAACAGCTTTACCCCCGAATTCACCATCATCAACTGTCCCGGCTTCCAGGCCGACCCGGCCAGACATGGCTGCCGCAGTGGCACGGTGATCGCGCTGAATTTCGACAAGAAGCTGATCCTGATCGGTGGCACCGAATATGCCGGCGAGAACAAGAAGTCGGTCTTCACGCTGCTGAACTATATCCTGCCCGGCAAGGGCGTGATGGCAATGCATTGCTCGGCCAACCATGCCATCGGAAACCCGGTGGATACTGCGATTTTCTTCGGACTTTCGGGCACCGGCAAAACCACGCTGTCGGCCGATCCCGCGCGCACCCTGATCGGCGTTGACGAACATGGCTGGTCGGACCGCGGCACCTTCAACTTCGAAGGCGGCTGCTATGCCAAAACCATCAACCTGTCACCCGAGGCCGAGCCGGAAATTTATGCCACCACGCATAAATTCGGTACTGTCATCGAAAACATGATCCATGATCCCGAAACCTTCGATCTGGATTTCCAGGATTCCAGCCTGACCGAAAACATGCGCTGCGCCTATCCGCTGGAATACATCTCCAACGCCTCCGAAACGGCGCTGGGCGGGCATCCGAAGAATATCATCCTGCTGACCTGCGATGCTTACGGTGTTCTGCCGCCGATCTCGCGGCTGACGCCGGCCCAGGCGATGTATCACTTCCTGTCCGGCTTTACGTCGAAAACCCCCGGAACCGAACGTGGCGTGGTCGAACCAGAGCCCACCTTCAGCACCTGCTTTGGCGCGCCCTTCATGCCGCGCCGCCCCGAGGTTTACGGCAAGCTGTTGCAGGAAAAGATCGCCAAGCATGGCGCGACCTGCTGGCTGGTCAATACCGGCTGGACCGGGGGCGCCTATGGCACCGGCAAGCGCATGCCGATCAAGGCCACCCGGGCGCTGCTGACCGCCGCGCTGGAAGGCACGCTGAACAATGTCGAATTCCGCAAGGATGTGAATTTCGGCTTCGAAGTGCCGCTGGCACTGGCCGGCGTGGATTCAACACTGCTGGACCCGCGTCAGACCTGGGCCGACAAAGCCGCCTATGACGCCCAGGCCAAGAAGCTGGTCAACATGTTCGCCGCGAATTTCGCGCAATATGTTCCCTTCATAGACGAAGACGTAAAAGCCGCCGCAATCGGCTGATCGCGACCATCCGAAATAAAAAGGCGCGCTTTTCATCCAAAAGCGCGCCTTTTTTCTTTTCGCCGCTATATACGGCATAGCGCGAAATCCTTCGCGTTATAATGCTTCAAAATGGAGCGGGATGGCGGCTTATTATTGCGCTGCACCTGCAAAAACCCTATGCCCAGCGAAACCGATCTGTAAGGAGCCGATTCATGCCCCACGATGGACATCACGCCGCACCCGGTGCCGTTCTGCCAGACCTTCTGTCACTGACCGCTGCCGCTGTGCCGCTGACCCAGACGCTGCTGGAGCGCGCGACCGCCGCCCTGCGCGACACCGTGTCAAAGGATGGCAAGGTTTCGGCCGGGCTGCTTGAGGCAAACCAGCATGGCGCGCATGCCCTGTCATGGCTGTCGACCTATGTTCTGGCCCTGACGCAGATGCAGGCCTGGGCAGAGCGGCTGGAACAGGACGGCAAGTTCGGTGAAATGGAACAGCTGATCCTGCAGATTGCCTTTGGCGAGTATCTGTCGCAGATGTTGGGTGGCATCCCGATGAGCCAGAACGAAATGGCCCGTCTTTCGGATATCGGCCTGACCGGGGAAGATCAGAATATTCTGCTGCAACCCGCAGTGACGACATTGCGCAACTCGGGCAACAGCACCACTGCCCGGATGCGCCTTGTGGCATTGATGCAGGACAATCATGGCCATGCGACCTTTGGCGCCAGCGGCCTGGATGAAGATCTGGAAATGATCCGCGCCCAGTTCCACCGTTTTGCCGATGAAAAGGTCGCCCCTTTCGCCCATGAATGGCACCTGAACGACGACTATATCCCCATGGAAATCCTGCATGAACTGGGTGAAATGGGCGTGTTCGGGCTGACCATCCCCGAAGAATTCGGCGGGCTGGGCCTGTCGAAGGCATCCATGGTGGTCGTGTCCGAAGAATTGTCGCGCGGTTATATCGGGGTGGGCAGCCTTGGCACGCGGTCCGAGATTGCGGCCGAACTGATCCTGTGCGGCGGCACCGATGCGCAAAAGGCGCATTGGCTGCCGAAAATCGCCAGTGCGGAAATTCTGCCCACGGCCGTGTTCACCGAACCCAATACCGGCTCCGATCTGGGCAGCCTGCGCACCCGCGCCGTGAAAGAGGGTGACGATTACATCATCACCGGCAACAAGACCTGGATCACCCATGCCGCGCGCACCCATGTGATGACACTGCTGGCCCGCACCGATCCGGCCACCAGCAATTACAGCGGTCTGTCGATGTTTCTGGCCGAAAAGACGCCGGGCACCGAGGATGACCCCTTCCCCACCCCCGGCATGACCGGCGGCGAGATCGAGGTGCTGGGCTATCGCGGCATGAAGGAATTCGAGCTGGGCTTTGACGGGTTCAAGGTCAAGGGCGAGAACCTGCTGGGCGGGGTCGAGGGCCAGGGGTTCAAGCAGCTGATGCAGACGTTCGAATCCGCGCGCATCCAGACCGCCGCCCGTGCCGTGGGCGTGGCCCAGAACGCGCTGGAGGTCGGTATGCAATATGCGATCGACCGCAAGCAGTTCGGCAAATCGCTGATCGCCTTCCCGCGCGTCGGCGGCAAGCTGGCGATGATGGCGGTCGAGATCATGGTGGCGCGCCAGCTCACCTATTTCAGCGCCTGGCAGAAAGACCACGACAAGCGTTGCGACCTTGAGGCCGGCATGGCCAAGCTGCTGGGCGCGCGCGTTGCCTGGGCCTGCGCCGATAATGCGCTGCAGATCCACGGCGGCAACGGTTTCGCGCTGGAATATCAGATCAGCCGCATCCTGTGCGACGCGCGCATCCTGAACATCTTTGAAGGCGCCGCCGAAATTCAGGCGCAGGTCATCGCGCGGCGTCTGCTGGACTAAGTTTAGGGCGAGGGGCTGTCTGCCCCTCGCGCTCCCCGAGAGTATTTTTCCAAGGTGATGAAGCTGTGCCTTGTCGGATCAGTCCGGCACGGCGGCCGCCAGCGTCCTGCTGATGCGTGCATAGCTCTCGCCGCTTTCAGATGCCCAGTCATTGAACGCCGCCTGAACCTTGCGCTGTGCGGCCTTCGATGTCGCAGGACCGTCGATCACACCCGCCATGTTCAGCCCGGCCACCACAGAGGGGGTCAGGATGAAGGCATCATAGCCCAGTGCCCGCAGGGCATATTGCCCCGTGGCACCACCCAAGCGCGATCCGCGGCTTTTCAGCAGATCGAACAGGCCCACAGTGTCGGTAACCGGCCAACGGGCGAAAAACTGTGCAGCCGCCCCATGTTCGCGCGCCAGATCGGACAGGAATATCGCATTATCACGCACCGCCAGAATTTTCTGTGCATTGCGTACGATCCCCTTGTCGGCCAGCAACCGGTCCAGATCATCGTCAGACATCATCGCATTTCGGCCGATTTCAAAGCCATGAAAGGCAGTTTCAAAGCCGGGCCATTTTACGTCGATCACCTTCCAGCTGAAGCCGGCGTGAAAGATACCGCGTGTGAATTGGGCCAGAATGCGGTCATCTGACAAGTCGCAGAGCGGCACCGCAGGCGGCATCGGCATTACCGCCTCCAACTCGTCTGTCCCTTTGCGGGCCAGCGCCATTTCCCTGATCTCGGCAAAACGTTTCATGGCGCCCCCTTTTGCAACCGGTCAATCAGCCGCCCGCGCGCGACGGGCAAAGGCCGGTCGCCCAGCGCAGGCGCCAGCCATTGTTCCAAGAAATGTCCTGTTACACGCAATCCGTCCAATATATTCGCACGCGCGCCGTCGCCCTGCCCCAGCAATTCAGGCGGCAGCGGCAGCAACCGGTCAGCCCAGTTCCCCGCGGCCCCCATACTGACAGCGCGGCCCGATTTTGGCGAGACATAGGCCAGGCCCTCAATCCCACCGGTCACTGCGCAGCGTGCCAGATCCAGGCCAAAGCCCATTTCCTGCAACAGCGCCAGTTCCCAGCGCAGATAGGCCAATGGCCACAGAGGGTTCACCCCCAGCATATCCAGCAGCGCCAGACTGTGCGCATACAGCGCCGGATGCGCCTCGCACTCGGGCAGGGCGAAGCCCAATAATGCGGTCACCGCATTCAACCCGGCCAGCGCATCGCGATCATCCATCACCTGTGCGGCCCGAGATCGCAGCGGCTCTAGCGTGAAGGTGCCGATGTGATCTTCAAGGCGGGCGCGCCAGACAATGTCCAACTGGGCACCGGGCTGCAGAACCGGTGCCATCCGGCGACCGGTTGCGCCACGCACTACCCCGCAGTGATAACCATGGCCCGCGGTAAAAACCTCGACAATCGCCGAGGTTTCACCATGCCGACGCAGGTTCAGCACTATCCCTTCGTCGCGCCATTCCATGCCATGCCCCATCTTCTTGGCGAAAATACTCTCGCCGAAGGCATAAAAGTCATGAAAGCCCCGGCTCGTCCAGCAAATGCCGCCCCTGACGGTCTTCGACCTCGATCACCCACAAATCGCGGTCGAATCCGCGCTGGCGCGCGATCGAGGCGTCTACATCGCTCTCTTCGCCGTCGGCCAGCGTAACCCAGACCCTTTCCCCCGTCATCAGGTCAAATGATCGCTGAAACGCCCGCGCCTGCCCGTCCAGTGTGTTCAGCTTGACCAGAACCGAGCCGGCCGTGTCATCGCCATGCGCCGTTACGAAAGCCGGGATTTCCGCCAGTCGCAGGCGGGTCAGATAGGCCTGCACCCAGAATTCGGCCGTCAGTCGCGTCATGAATTGCCGTCTTTGAAATCCAGCCCGATTTCTGAGTACCGTTCAGCCTCTTCCTGCCAGTCGGGGCGCACTTTGACCTGAAGAAACAGATGCACGGGACGCCCCAGAAATTCTGAAATCTCGGCGCGGGCAGCCTGGCTGATGGCCTTGATCGTTTCGCCCTTATGACCCAGCACAATACCCTTGTGGCCGTCGCGCATCACATAGATCAGCTGATCTATGCGGGTCGATCCGTCGGGGCGATCTTCCCACTTCTCGGTTTCCACCGTCATTTCATACGGCAATTCCTGATGCAGGCGCAGCGTCAGCTTTTCGCGTGTGGTTTCCGCCGCGATCATCCGCAGCGGCAGATCGGCGATCTGGTCTTCGGGATACAGCCAAGGTCCGAGCGGCAGGCTTTCGGCCAGCCATTTGCGCAAATGATCAACACCGTGGCCGCGTTCCGCCGAAATCATGAAGGTTTCGGCAAAGGGATAGGCCTGGTTCAGTTTCGCCGACAGCGCCAGCAGGGTTTCCGCCTTGACGCGGTCGATCTTGTTGATGGCCAGCGCAACGATCTGCCCGTCATTGATGCGTTCGTGCAAGGCCTGCAAGATGGCCTCGACGCCGTCGGTCAGGCCACGGGTCGCCTCTACCATCAGAATGATGATATCGGCATCGGCCGCCCCGCCCCAGGCCGCGGCCACCATGGCGCGGTCCAGGCGACGGCGCGGACGGAACAGGCCGGGCGTGTCGACAAACACGATCTGGGCGTCGCCTTGCATCGCCACGCCACGGATACGGGCGCGCGTCGTCTGAACCTTGTGGGTCACGATCGACACCTTTGCGCCAACCATCCGGTTCAGCAGGGTGGACTTGCCGGCATTTGGTTCACCGATCAGGGCAACGAAGCCCGCGCGTGTTTCAGCCATTCTTGGCCTCCAGTTCCTGCAACAATGCTGCCGCAGCGGCCATTTCGGCCTGGCGTTTCGATCCGGCGCTGGCATGGGCCTGCATGCCGTTGTTCAATTGTGCGGCGATGGTGAATACCGGCGCATGATCAGGGCCTTCGCGCCCAACCAGCACATAACGCGGCGGGGTTTGCCCCCGCGCCTGCGCCCATTCCTGCAATGCTGTCTTTGAGTCGCGGGCATCGTCCTCGACGGCGTTGATCCTATCCCCCCACAGCCGCAGGATAAGCGCCTGCGCCGCGTCAAAGCCGCCATCCAGATACACAGCGGCGATAATCGCTTCCATCCCATCGCCCAGCAGCGCCTCTTTACGTCGCCCACCCGACATCATTTCCGAGCGGCCCAGCTTCAGCACCGCGCCAAGATCAATCTGACGGGCGACATCGGCACAGGTTTCCTTGCGCACCAATGCGTTGAAACGCGGTGCCAGTTGGCCTTCGCTGGCCTCGCGGTCGGCGGAAAGCAATGCCTCGGCCAGAACCAGCCCCAGAACACGGTCACCCAGAAACTCCAGCCGCTGATTGTCGGGCCGCATGGCCGTGGAGAGCGAAGAATGCGTCACCGCGCGCACCAGCAGCTCGGGGCGCGAAAACGCGTATCCAAGCCGCGCGCAGAATGCGTTCAACTCGGCCGACAGCTTCACCTGATCGCCTTGAAAAACCGGTCCGGGCGCCATGTCCAGACAAAGAACAGCGACCGTCCCGCTGCCGAGAACATCACCCGATCCGCGCGCCCGATCAGATATTCGGCCGGCACGAAACCGACGCCACCGCTGACAAGCGGATAGCGGCTGTCTTCGGAATTGTCGCGGTTGTCGCCCATAAAGAAATACTGACCTTCAGGCACGGTGAAGACCTTGGTGTTATCGCCAAAGCCTCCGTCCTGTATGTTCAGGATATTATGGCTCACCCCGTTTGGCAGGGTCTCGATCTGCCGTGGCTTTTCGCATGTGCCGCCTTCACCCACAGGCGCGTTATGGCAGCGCGGATAGTTGCCACTGGGCCCCTGCTTTTCGAATGTTTCGGTAAAATTCCCGGCCGGTTCCAGCTTGACGGGTGTGCCGTTGATGTTGAGCACGCCGTTGATCATTTGGATTCTGTCGCCGGGCATCCCGATCAGCCGCTTGATGAAATCCGCGCCATTGGCTGGGTGGCGGAACACCACGACATCGCCGCGCTCGGGGTCGCGGGCCAGGATACGCCCGTCAAAGGGGCAAAGCCCGAAAGGGCAGGAATAGCGCGAATAGCCATAGGCCATCTTGTTGACGAACAGGAAATCGCCGATCAGCAACGTATCCTTCATCGAGCCGGAGGGAATCCAGAATGGCTGAAAGAACAGCGTGCGAAAGACACCCGCGATCAGCAGCGCATAGACAATGGTCTTGATCGTTTCGACGATACCGCCATCGTCCTTGGTCTTGGTCGTCATGCTCTGCCCTTGCCCCTGGTGGTTTTGTCCCCGCTACATGAGCGGGCACAAGGCCCGAGTCAAGCCACGGGGCGCGCCTCGATCACCACAAAGGCCTGTGCCCAGGGGTGATCGTCAGTCAGGGTGACGTGGATGATGGCCTCATGCCCTGGCGGGGTCATCTGGGCCAGGCGCTCGGCCGCCCATCCCGTGACCTGCATCACCGGTTGCCCGGTCCGCAGATTGGAAACAGCCATGTCCTTCCACGAAATCCCCATCCGCAGGCCTGTACCCAGCGCCTTGGAACAGGCCTCTTTCGCGGCCCAACGCTTGGCATAGGTGCCGGCGGTATCGGCGCGCCGTTCTGCCTTGGCCTGTTCGACAGGCGTGAAGACGCGGTTGCGAAACCGGTCACCGTGGCGATCCAGCGTGCGCTGGATGCGGTCGATATTGGCCAGGTCGGTGCCGATGCCCAGGATCATGCGCGGGCCGCATCCATCAGCCGCCGCATTTCCGCGATCGCTGCGCCAAGCCCGGTAAAGATCGCCTCGCCCACCAGAAAATGGCCGATGTTCAACTCCATCACCTGCGGCAGCGCCGCAACCGGGGCGACGGTGTCATAGGTCAGGCCGTGGCCCGCGTGAACCTCCAGCCCCAGCGAATGGGCAAAGGCGGCCATGTCGCGCAGACGGCCCAGTTCGGCGTCGCGTTCGTCAAATCGGCCTTCGGCATGCGCGTCGCAATAGGCGCCGGTATGCAGCTCGATCACCTCGGCCCCGATACGATGCGCGGCTTCGATCTGGCGCGGATCGGCGGCGATGAAGATCGACACGCGGCATCCCGCATCCCGCAGGGGTGCTATGAAATGGGCCAGCCGGTTTTCTTCGCGGGCGACCTCCAACCCGCCTTCGGTCGTGCGTTCCTCACGTTTTTCGGGCACCAGACAGACCGCATGGGGGCGATGGCGCAGGGCAATTTTCTGCATCTCATCCGTTGCGGCCATTTCGAAGTTCAGCGGCAGGCTGAGCGTATCCATCAGCCGTTCAATATCATGGTCGGAAATGTGACGGCGATCTTCGCGCAGATGCGCGGTAATACCATCCGCACCCGATTGCTGAGCCAGCAGTGCCGCCCGCACCGGATCTGGCCATTCGCCCCCCCGGGCGTTGCGCACAGTGGCCACGTGGTCGATATTCACCCCCAGCCGCAAATGGCCCAGCGGCGCCGGAACATGGTTCGTCATCGCAACACCCTTTCTAGCCGACCGTCACGCGGGATGATCCGGCCGCAATCCGGCCTTGGCGCGGCGTTCATCCATCTTCTTTTTCAGCCGGGTGCGGCGGTGCTTCTGATAGACATCAACGACCGGCACGCTGAGATAATAGCAGATCGTCGCAGCGATCAGCCCTGGAATGATACCGCCGACAAGATAGGGCAGGAAGACTTCGTAGAAGAATTTTACCAGATTGGTCCAATCGGCCTGCGCCGAGGTGAACAGCGCGATGAAATTGTCCAGCAGATCATGTGCCGCGCCCAGGAACTTGCTGAACAAGGACTGGTTCACATCTTCGTCGAATCGCGTGCCCAGAATGAAGTGCCCTGTCTTCAGGCAAATGGCGCCGATGGGAATATAGGTCAGCGGGTTGCCAAAGAATGTGCCCGCCAAGGCCGCCAGAAGGTTGCCGTTCATCGGTTTGGCAATGGCTGCCGCGACAAGAAAGTGAATGCCATAGAAGGGCGTGAAGGCAGCAAAGACCCCTGCCCCGATCCCGCGCGCGATGCGGTGCGGGCTGTCGGGCAGGCGGCGCACCCTATGACGCATATAGCGGAATGCACGTGCCCAGCCGCCGCGCGGATAGACCAACGCCATCGCGGTATGAACCAGGGGCCGTTTGTCTCTGCGCTTGAATACCAAGCCGTGCTTCCTTCGGTCAGCGTCAGGGTTTGCGGGACGGATCCCGATACCGTTCTATCTCGGCAACGTCGGTTTCGGCTTCAAGGGCCGTCATGACCGTATGCAGATGTTCTGCATCACGCAGGTCAACTTCGATCAGAAGACGGTAAAAATCGGGCTTTCTGTCGGCAAAGTGCATATCCGAGATATTGGCCTTCTGTTCGCCGATCAAAGTGCAGATGCGACCCAGAACACCGGCATCGTTTCGTATCGTTATATTTAGCGTCACGGTATTGGTGGGCGGGTGCTTGCCCGAATGCCAGTGCAGATCAACCCAGCGCTCGGGCTGATCCTCCATTTCGGCCAGGGCCGGGCAGTCGATCGCATGCACGACAACCCCCCGCCCACGATAGGTGATCCCGACAATCCGTTCGCCCGGCACCGGCTGGCAGCACAGCGCGCGGGTGAAATTCTGCCCCGGCGACAGGCCGACAACCGCACGACCGGCATCCACTTCATCGCCTGTCGGACGGGTCAGATCGGGATAAAGCGTGTCGATGACCTCTTGCACCCGCAATTCGGCGCTGCCGATGCGGGCCAGCACCTCTTTGGCGTCTTCCAGGCCCATTGTTTTCGCGGCTGTGCGCAATGCCTTGTCGGTGGCCTTCTTTCCGACATTCTCGAACCCGACACGCGCCAGTTCGCGGCCCAGTTTCACGAACCGTTCGCGATTTTCCTCGCGCAGGGATTTGCGGATGGCAGCCTTGGCGCGGCCCGTGACCACGATATCGGTCCAGGTGGCCTGCGGGCGTTGTCCCGCAGCCGTGATGATTTCAACCGACTGGCCGTTTTTCAGCCGGGTCCACAGCGGCACGCGAATATGGTCCACCTTGGCGCCAACGCAGCTTTCGCCGATACTGGTATGGATGGCATAGGCAAAATCCAGCGGCGTGGCCCCTTTTGGCAGTTTCACTACATCCCCTTTGGGCGTGAAGCAGAATACCTGGTCGGCATACATCTCAAGTTTGACGTTTTCGAGAAACTCGTCGTGATCCTCTGCGCTGCCAAAACTTTCGGTCAGGGCGGCCAGCCATTTGGCAGGATCGACGGCAAAGGGGTTCTGCGCCCGCACGCCGTCGCGATAGGACCAATGGGCAGCCACCCCGGCCTCGGCGACCTCATGCATCTGACGGGTGCGGATCTGCACCTCGACCCGCTTGCCGTCGCGCCCCGAAACGGTGGTGTGAATCGAGCGGTATCCATTCGTCTTGGGCTGGCTGATATAATCCTTGAACCGGCCCGGCACGGCGCGCCAGCGGTGATGGATCGCGCCCAGCACCCGGTAACAGTCGGGCTCGTTCCGGGTGATGATCCGAAAACCATAGATATCGGACAGGCGCGAAAACCCCTGCCCCTTTTCCTGCATCTTGCGCCAGATCGCATAGGGCTTTTTCGCCCGCCCGAACACATCGGCCTCGATCCCGGCCTTGTCCAGTTCGACACCGATATCGACGGTGATCTTGTGAACGACGTCCCCGGTTTCCTTTTGCAAGGTGATGAACCGGCGGATGATGGAATTGCGCCCTTCGGGGTTCAGCACGCGAAAGGCCAGATCCTCCAGTTCCTCGCGCATCCATTGCATCCCCATGCGTCCGGCCAGCGGCGCATAGATATCCATGGTCTCGCGGGCCTTCTGGGCCTGCTTTTCGGGGCGCATCGACTTGATCGTGCGCATGTTGTGCAAACGGTCAGCCAATTTGACAAGGATCACCCGCAGATCCTTGGACATCGCCATGAACAGCTTGCGAAAGTTTTCGGCCTGCTTGGTCTCGGTTGAGGACAGCTGAAGATTTGTCAGCTTGGTGACGCCATCGACCAGTTCAGCCACCTCTGCGCCGAACATGGCCGTGATTTCATCATAGGTGGATTTGGTATCTTCGATCGTATCATGCAGCAACGCGGTGATGATTGTGGAATCGTCCAGCCGCATTTCCGTCAGAATGGCGGCGACGGCAACGGGATGGGTGAAATAGGGCTCGCCCGATTGGCGCAGCTGACCTTCATGCATGGCCTCGCCATACGCATAGGCCTTGCGGATCAGTGGCTCGTTGGTCTTGGGGTTATAGTTGCGGACCAGCGAGATCAGGTCTTCGACATCGATCTTCGGCATTCGGTCCGCATCCTGTCCGGGGCGGTTCAGGCCCTAGCGCTGCCCCTGTGCTTCCATCAGTTGGCGCAGCAGTTTCTCTTCCGACATATCGTCATCCGACGGCCGGTCGGCCTCGCCCCCGCCCATCAACAGCGCCATGGAATCTTCTTCCGGCTCGTCGATCTCGATCTGGGTCTGATGGCTTTCGATCATCCGCTCGCGCAAATTATTGGCAGACTGGGTTTCGTCGGCGATTTCGCGCAAAGCCACGACCGGGTTCTTGTCCTTGTCGCGTTCAACTGTGATCGGGCTGCCAGAGGCGATCTCGCGCGCGCGGTGCGCGGCCAGCATCACCAGTTCAAACCGGTTGGGAACTTTGTCAACGCAATCTTCGACCGTCACGCGGGCCATATGCTGCTCCAGTTCGGGTGGGGGGCAATAGGCGGCCTATGTAATGGCAGGCTTTGGCCTTGACAAGCGCTGAATCACGCGATGATCGGGACCACCTGTTCGCGGTCGGCTGCGGGCAGGGCCGCAAGCATTTCAAGCGTGGTCAGGCCAAGCAAGGGGTGACGCCAGTCGGGGGCGACATCGGCCAGCGGAACCAGCACGAAAGCGCGGTCTTGCAGGCGGGGATGGGGCAGGATCAGGCGGTCGGGTGCCGTGCTGGCTTGCGTTGCGGCATCAAGGCTGCGCCAGCGGGTCTGGGTTTCGGCATCGGGCATGACAGCGTCGCCGAAGGCCACAAGATCAAGATCAAGCGTGCGCATGCCCCAGCGCTGTTCGCGCTGGCGTCCGAAATCGTGTTCGATGCGGTGCAGCACCGCCAGAACGCGGTCGGCGCTCCAGCCTGCGGGTGCCACCCCTGCGGCGGCGGCGTTTACATAGTCGGGACCGGCACCTGCCGGAAAGCAGGGCGTGGCATAAAACCGGCTGAAATCCAGTGCAAGGCCGTGCGACACCAGCGCCTGCGCGGCCAATCGCAGGGTTGCGAGCGCCGTTTGCCCGCCGATCGGCAAATTTGCGCCCAATGCAACCAAAAGGCGACCTGTTCTGTTATCCATAACGCCTATGCTTTCGTATATCTTGCCTTGTCTGGCAGGCTTGCTGACTGCTATCGCTGTAAAAAACACACGCGCTTTTTGATCTGATGACCGCTGTCTGACGATATCGAATTGTTCGACCGCTTTTGAGAGGAAACTGAGATGTTTTACAAGGACGAACGGCTTGCCCTGTTCATAGACGGCTCGAACCTCTACGCAGCGGCCAAGTCGCTGGGGTTCGATATCGATTACAAGCTTTTGCGCCAGGAATTCATGCGGCGCGGCAAGCTGTTGCGCGCGTTCTACTATACCGCGCTGCTGGA
>NZ_JBSRVX010000015.1:0-70303 GCF_055134745.1 Actibacterium sp. | reverse complement strand
CCGGTCATGCCCGCGCCGGAATAGGTCACCGCCCCTTTCGCGCCCGATGCGTCATAGACCAGCCCATAGCCCGCAAACAGCGTGTTGAACTGCTGTGCGATATTGGCTGCTGTAAAGCCGTCCATGATTGCTTCGGCCGTGGCGGCATCCAGGCTTAGCCAGGAATAGGTGGCCAGCAGGGTGCTGCCGTCATAAAACTGGATATCCGTGATCGTGCCAGCGGTCGGGCCGTTGACATCGAATGTAAAACCGCTGCCCGAAATCACCGTTGTGCGGCCGGTATTGTCAACGTTCTGCAGCACATACCGGTCGGACGTCTCGGAAATGCGGGTGGTGTTGACGGTTCCGCCCAGGCCGATAAAGGCGTTCTTGACGACAGTATTGGAAAAATCACCGTATAGATCAGGGTCACTGACGCCCGTGGTGCCCTTGTATTGGTCCAAGGTGGCCAGCGCGGATGTCGAAGAATATAGCGGGTTCTTGGCGATGAATGTATCCGCCGATGTATTGGTATCCCCGGCCACCAGATTGGCCGAAAGGGAATCGAACACGATATACTGGCCATCTGCCGAAATCGTGGAATCCAGTCCGCCGTTGATACCGCCTTCGCCGCCGGGAGCGACGGAAACGCGCTGGGTTAGGCCGGTGATCCGGTCATGTACGAACACGTCCGGCCAGGCATTGGTATCATCCGCCACCAGGTTCGTGGCATAAGAGGTAAACGAAACATAGCGTCCGTCAGATGAGATCGACGCATCGTAATAGACGTTATCGTTGCCTTGTGTTCCGTCGCTGGCCACTGAAACCCGTTCGGTCAGGCCTGTCACACGGTCATGGACAAAGACATCGTTCTTTGAATTGCTATCACCCGCGACCAGATTGGCCGAGTAGCTGCTGAATGTCACATAGCGGCCCGTTGCCGATATGGTGGTTTCACCTGCCCCGTCAGTTGCCTGCGCACCGGTCGAGGATACCGACACCCGTTCGGTGACGCCGGTCTGAAGGTCGTGAACGAAGACATCGTTGCGGCCATTCGTGTCGCCCGCCACCAGGTTTGTCGCGCCCGAGGTGAAGGATATGAACCGCCCGTCGGCCGACATCGAACCATCGAACGAGCCGCCATTTGCCTCGGCCCCGCCCGTTGCCACGGAAACCCGCTGGGTCGTGCCATTCACGCGGTCATGGACAAAGATATCAAGCGTGGCGTTGGTGTCGCCCGCCACAAGGTCAGGCGCATAAGATGCAAAGGACACATAGCGGCCATCTGACGAAATCTTGGCCTCGATCGAGGCCCCCGATCCCTGGCCCGCCGCGCCGCTGATGGAAACCCGTTCGGTTATGCCGGTCTGGCGATCGTGAACGAAGATGTCAGACACGCCATTCGTGTCACCGGCGACCAGGTTGCTGGCATCTGACACAAAAGAGATATACCGCCCGTCATCGGATACCGAGGGGCGCATTGACAGATCATTCGCCTCGGCCCCGCCGGTTGCGATCGAGACGCGGTCGGTCACGCCGGTTTGGCGGTCGCGGATGAAAATATCGGAAAGCCCGTTTGTGTCACCGGCCACAAGATTGGTCGACCCCGACGAAAACACCACATAGCGCCCGTCAGACGACACGGCATCCGCATCGCCGACATAGTAGGATGTGCCAAGATCGCCCTCGGCACCCGCGCTGGAAACGGATACCCGCTCGACTTCCAGCGCGAAGCTGTCGATGAAGGCAACCGGATCGACCCAGGCCGCCGGCGCGCCGGCCGGGGTATAGCCGTCATCGCTGGTGGGCAGCGTGGCGCCCAAGGTGATCTCGAAATGCAGGAAGGCAGACCCGTCAGTGGCGCCACTGGTGCCGATGGTGCCGATCTGGTCGCCTATATTGACCTGATCGCCGATCGTCAGCGTCGATACCGTGCCAAGATGTGCATAGAGGCTGTAGACGGTGGAAACCGTCTGGCCATTCACGGTGATGGGCGCGGCCAGATCGTGACGCAACACAACGTAATTTCCGAATCCGGTGGTCGATCCCCCCTGATCGGACACCACATCCACCACCGTTCCGTTGGCAGCGCCGTAAACAGCATCCCCCGCATCGCTGTCACTGCCGGTTTCGCCAGCCCAGTTCACGCCGAGGTTATAGCTGCCGCCCTGGGACGGAACGGCGGTGTCGAATCCTTGGGCAACATAGTAACCATCACCGTCAAACAGTGGCGTCGTCAGCCCAAGCCCCACCGGGTTACGAAATTTATCGGCATAAATGGTTGCGATGGGCATGAATTCTGCTCCGGCTAAGGTTACTTGTATCCCGCGTTTCGGCAGCAAGACCCTGACTCGGGTCGTACGGGTTTGATCGGATATCTACTGCGAATGAACCGCCAGCAAAACATGGAAGCCAATATTGCCCCGAATTCGCAAATTGGGGCCTTATTTTCGTCAACAATATGATAGCTAAAGATAAATCGTTTCTAGTGCCCGCCGAATGGCAGGCGTGGTTCCATCACGAATCCGTGCAGCGCGCCGCAGGGCGCCCCGCGCACAACCGGAGTATCGGAAATGTCAGCCGAAGGCGCCCCCCGGATCATCGACATTACCGCGACGCCGGGGTTTTCGACCTGGCTTGAACAAACCGGCGGCAGCCTGGCTTTCACCTCCTATCGGTCGGGGGAATTGTTCACGCTGGGCCTGTCGCCCATGGGCGGGCTGAGCGTCAGCAATTGCGGGCTGGAACGCTGCATGGGGCTGGGCATAGGGGCAACCGGGCTTTGGGCAGCCGCGGCCTATCAACTGTGGCGATTTGAAAATATTCTGCCGCAGGGAACGCGCTACAAGGATCATGATGCAGTTTTTGTGCCGCTTACCGCACATACGACGGGCGAGATCGACATTCACGACATCGCCGAAATGCCGGATAGCACGCCGCTGTTCATCGCCACGCGGTTCAACTGTCTGGCCCGGCTGACGCCTGGCCACAGCTTTGCCGCCGCATGGGCACCGCCCTTTATCGACCGGATCATCGCGGAAGACCGATGCCATCTGAATGGGTTCGCCCTGCGTGACGGCGAACCTTTTGTCGCGACCGCGATCGGGATCAGCAATGCCAGCGGCGGCTGGCGCGATCACCGGCGCGGCGGCGGCATCGTGATCGACATTGCGTCGAACGAAATCATCGCCTCGGGGCTGTCAATGCCCCATTCACCGCGCTGGCATGATGGCAAGATCTGGCTTCACCAAAGCGGCACAGGTGAGTTTGGCCTGCTCGATCCGGCGACCGGCCAGTTTCAGGCCCTGTGCTATCTTCCCGGTTTCCTGCGCGGTATCGGTTTTGTCGGGAAATGGGCGGTGGTCGGCCTGTCGCGTCCGCGTGCCGCCAGCGGCTTTGATGATCTGCCCTTGCAGGATCGCCTGACGTCGCAAGGCCAGATGGCCGATTGCGCGGTCTATGTGATTGATCTGACCAGCGGTGCGATTGCGCATCGTGTCACGATCGGCCCCGGAGTCGATGAAATCTATGATGTCGCGATCCTGCCCGGCTTGCGGAACCCGTATCTGGTGCGAACCGTGGGCGACGATATTCGCTATCTGCTGCGCCCGCTGGATGAGCGCGCCGCGATTGCGGCGTCGAGGCAGGCCTGATTTCGGCATAACGCCGCCTGCAATAACTGCACGCTGGCGGTTTGCCGCCCGGCCCTTAGACAACACGTGACGGTTGTGGCACTTTTGGCCTGATCCCGGCAATATCCGGCTATAGAAGCTGGCATTGCCCGTGGTTCCAGCTATAGCATTGCGCAGGTGCACCGCTGGAATTGACGGAAGATTGAAGTGATCGAACCATGTCCCGCCTAGACGCCGCGCGCCGGGTTCTTTCAGATTTTCACTGGACACGCGCGCGCAGTGTTGCGCGGCGCCGGGCGCTGCGCCATCCCGAAAGCCGAAAGATTGTCGGCTATCTGGACCGGGTGCAGGTGTTCAACGGGCATATGATCATAGATGGCTGGGTGGACGCCCCGGAAATCCGCTTGATGACAGACTTCGAAACCCGTTCGGTTTTGCCCGACCTGCATCGCGCCGACGTGCCTGCCAACCGCGAGATGATCGGCTTTCATGTCTCGATGCGCGGCGCGCGCTATCTGGCCTATGATCTGCCCGACATCGGGATGCCGGCGCAACTGCGCCTGCATTCGCCATGGTATCGGGTGCAGAATTTCCTGCGGGCCTCGTTTTCGCTGATACCGGTCGCCACCGGATCGCTGCGCGACCTGAGCCGGTATTTTCTGAAAGGCGACACCCATGCCGGCGACCGGCTGGAGCGGCGGCTGCTGCCATCGGGAAGCGAGGAACGCCTGCCCTTGACCCGCCAGCCGATCTTCGGGCATCGCCCCTGTCCACCGATTCACGATCCCGTCGATATCATCGTGCCAGTCTATGACGCGCTGTCCGATCTGCAGATATGCCTGAACCGGCTGCAACAGAATACCAGCGCACCATATCGGCTGATCATTGTCGATGATGCTTCGCCTGATCCCGCGGTGGGGGCCTTTCTGCGCGACTGGTGCAAGGCGTATCCCGACACGCTGTTGCTGACCCATGACAGGAATGCCGGCTTTGTCGGTGCAATCAACCATGGTCTGGACCATTCGCGCGGGCATGTCGTGATTCTGAATTCCGATGCCTTCGTGCCCGAAGGCTGGCTTGAACGGCTGATGGCGCCCCTTGTGGCCGACAAGCAGGTGGCAAGCGTCACCCCGATGTCGAACGACGCCGAAATCTTCTGCGCCCCGGTCGAATGCACGCGAACCGATCTGCGGCCCGGCAAGGCAGACCAGATCGACCGCATCGCGCAGCGGCTTGACTGGCAGGCCGCGCAATGCAACGCGCCGACCGGCGTGGGGTTTTGCATGGCAATGAGCCGGCGCTGGCTGGACCAGGTGCCGCGTTTCGACCCGGCCTTCGGGATGGGTTATGGCGAAGAGGTGGACTGGTGCCGCAAGACCGCCGCGCTTGGCGCGCGCCATGTCGGGCTGGGCACGCTGTTTGTCGAACATCGCGGCGGGGCCTCGTTCGGGGCCGACAAGCAAAAGCGGGTTCAAAAGAACAACGGTATCATCAGCGGAAGATATCGTGGCTATCACAGGCTGGTCAGCGAATTCCGCCGCATCGACCCGATGGTCGGGGCCCGTCTGGCACTGGCCATCGCCGCGATCGACAATGGCGGCCATGTGCCGGTCTATCTGGGGCACAGGCTTGGTGGCGGGGCCGAATTCTGGCTGCTCGACAAGATCCACGAACGCCTGAAAGCCGGCGCAGGCAGCGTTGTCATCCGCGATGACGATGACATGCGCCGCTGCGTGCTTGAGGTGCATACGCCAGCGGGCGTGACCAAGGGCGCTGTTTTCATGAAAGATCTGCCAGGTTTTCTGGCGGTGCCCGAAAAGATGTCCCTGATCTATTCATGTCTGGCCGACAGCAAGAATCCGCAAAAGCTGTTGCAGGCCTGCCTGCGGGCCCTGCGCCCCGATGACCGCCTGGTGGTCCTGTTTCACGACTTTTTCCCGATCTGCCCTTCTTATAACCTGATCGGGCATGATCAAAGGTTCTGCGGGCTGCCCGCGCCAGATGCCTGTCAGAAATGCTATGGCGCGCTGCGTGGCAGCAGCCCGCATCTGCCGGGCACGATCAGCGAATGGCGCAAGGGCTGGTTGCATGCCGTCAGCCGCGCCGACGAGGTTGTCGTATTTTCGCATGACAGCCGCCAACACGTGGTGGCGGTTTGGCCCGACATCGCTGGCCGGGTTTCTGTCAAGCCGCACAAGCCACATCATCTGCCGCGCCAGGTGACCCGAAAACCCGGCGACAAGGTTGTGGTCGGGTTGTTGGGCGGGATCGGTTACCCCAAGGGAGCCGGCGTGATAAAACAACTGGCCACCCTTACGGATGACAGGTTCCAGATCGTCGTGATTGGCAAGATTGATCCGGCCTATTCCGATCCGCGGATCACGATCCATGGCAAATACATGCGCAAAGAGATTGCCTCGCTTGCCGAGAGATACGGTATCACATGCTGGTTCAACGCCTCGATCTGGCCAGAAACCTTTTCCTATGCCGTGCATGAATGCCTTGCGACCGGCATCCCCGTCTATGGCTTTGATCTGGGCGCGCAGGGCGAGGCGTTGACGGCCCATCCCAATGGGCGCGTCATCGCGCTGGAGACCGACATGCCGGCGCTGAAGGCCCTGTTTTCGGCTTCCCTTGTCGGGGCTTAACCGGACAGCAGCGCGTGCCAGGCAAGCCTTTGATGTGCGGATGTGTAGTGGCGGAATATGTAATCGCGCGCGGCCCCGGCCATCGCCGCACGCTGCGCCGGATTGTCCAGAAGGGTGACAATCATCCGGCGCCACAGGGCGGGATAGTCGGCCAGCAACAGGCAGGCCCCGCGCCCGGCTGCATCCGCCGCGACGCCCCAACGATCCGATCCGATGACTGCGGCACCGAACTGATCATATTCCAGCAACTTGTTCAGCGACCGCGCGCCGTTTAGCCCGCCCGGCATCATCGGGTAAAGCCCCAGATCAAACCACCGCCCCTTCATCCAGCCGCGATAGGCCTGCCATGACATTGGCGGTAATATCTCGATCCGGTCATGGGAACGCCAGGCCGGGGGCAGTGGCTGTTCGCCGGAAACCGTCAGAACAATATCGGGCCGATCGGCCAGCAGGGTCTGCAAGACAGGCCGCAGAAAGGCAAAATCGGCGCCGTGGCTGCGCGCGCCGAGATAGGCGATGCGCTTGACGTCAGCCTGCCCCCTATGTGGAAAAGGCGCAGCGGCAGGCCAGGACGGGTTGATCCGGGTTACTGTCTTGTCGGGATACAAGCGGCTGTAAAGGTCGCGCAGGGACGGGGCGCTGACAACGATTATATCCGCGCGCGGTTCCAGCCGCCGCGCCGCGCGGGCCTCGACCAGTGCCAGCTTGAGCCGATAGTTGACCGGCACGCCCCGGTCCGCCATGCCCGCGCGCCAGTCATCGTCGGTCAAAAAGATCAGCCGGTCAAATCGCGGCACATCTCCAAGCCCGGCGTCATGGCGCATCACGATCAGATCGCGCCCGGCCAGAAAGACTGTCGGCGCAAGACGCTGCCATGATCCGTCTTCGATAAGGTCGGCGCAGCTCCAGCCAAGATAGATATCGCCGGTCGAGGACGACGCGGAAGACAGCGCGCGTGTCAGACCGGCCAACCGGTCTTTGGGATATGGGCGGACCGCCGGCACCGGGTCGGCTACCTAGGCCGCGATCAACTGGTTATAGGCTGCCAGCCCGTCTTCCAGGTTTTCAAAATAGGTGGCATGGCCGCTGTCCAACAACAGCGCGCTTTGGCAGAAAGACCGCAGGACGCCTTCGGAATGCGACACCATGATGACGCGGGAATTGTGCAGCTTGGATTCAAAGACCGTCTTGCACTTGGCCTTGAAGGTGGCATCGCCGACGCCAATGATCTCGTCCACCAGATAGCAATCGAAACTGGCAGCCATGCTGACGCCAAAGGCAAGCCGGGCCTTCATGCCCTGGGAATAGGTGCGCACAGGCAGGTCGAAATGCCGCCCCAACTGGGCGAAATCAGCGACATAATCGACGACATCATCTGTATTCACCCCGTAAATGCGTGCAACGAAACGCGCATTCTGCCGGCCCGTCAGCGCGGGATGGAAGCCGCCGCTGAAACCCAATGGCCAGCTGACCCTTCCATGGCGCACGATTGTGCCTTTGACCGGCCGCGACGTGCCCGCGATCATGCTCATGAGGGTGGATTTTCCTGCCCCGTTGCGCCCGATGATCGCGATATTGCGATCGCGCGGCAGCGACAATGTCAGGCCGGTCAGCACGTTGACTGTCCCCCTGCTGGAGGGAAAGGACTTGGTAACGTTATGGAAATCGATCACGCCTTAACCCCGGTCACGCGCATTGTAATAGATCAGCATGAGAACCCCCCAGGCCGCCAGGGCACAGACCAAGACCAGCGCCGCCAGAATCTCGCGCTGGGGATAGATGCTGTCCTGGGCAATCGTGGGGGCAATATGCACCGCCGCATAGCGGGATTTCCGGCGCGCCTCGGCCCGTGCCTGTTCTTCGGCCGCCAGCGCGGCGGTATAGGCATTTTGCGAAAACTCCAGCGTGACCAGCAGTTCTTCATATTCGCCGATCACCGATGACAGCGCCCGCCCGCCGTCCTTGGTGCCACTGACGGCGTTGCGTTCATCCGCGATCTGCGCCTCTATCGCCTTTATGCGGCGATCGATATTCGCGATGCGCGGATCGTTTTCGCCAGAATAGCTTTTGATCGTCTCGCGCTCGACCAGCGCGGCGGCAAGATTGGATTGCAGCGCCGAAACCACATCCATCTGGCTGGTCACATCCGCTTCGGGGTTGATGATCTGGTTCTCGGTGCGAAAGGCGCTGATACGGACGCGAACGTCTTTCAACCGGTCTTCGGCCATCTTCAGATCTTCCAGCGCATAGCGCATGGCATCTTCGCGCGCGATACGGCTGAGTTCGTTGATCAGTTCAGAGCTGGCCTGAAGAATTTCCTGCGCGATGTCCTGGGCGTCCTGCGCGGCGAAGGCCCGCACTTCGACATCAATCACGCCCGACGTGCTGTCGATAGACACCTGAACCATGCGATCCCAATAATCCAGCATGCTTTCGATCGGCACATCCTGCCCCAGTGAAAACACAAAATCGGAAGGATGACGGTTGAACATCGCGCGCAGGTTCAGCCTGGCGTCGATCCGTTCGACGAGCGGCTGCGAACGGATGAAATCATAGAGGATCGCGCTGTCGGGGGTCGAAGACGATCCGACCTGGGTAAAGGCGCTGATCGCGTCCAGCGGGTTCGAAAATACCTCGGAGCGGATCGAAAACGCTGTCCGGGAATGATACTGATCTACCGCGCGCAGATAAAGATACAGCGTGCTGGCCAGCGTCGGCAGGATCACCACCAGCAGAAACAAGAATGCCGCCACACGATAGCGGAACGGGCGTGGCCGGCCGGTCTTGCGGATGGCCTTTTTCGGCTTTGCGACCCGTGCGGCTGCATCAAAATTTTGAACTGGCGTTTCATTCATGGGTATGAAATCTTCATTTTAAAGGGGCCGTGCCATGACACGGTGGCGTTTGAACAGCATCGCGCTTTTCGTATCCTTTTCATAGACCCTGATACAATGGCAGGCATTTCGTGACCAATACTATAGGCATCAAACATTTTCAGTCCCTGCGTGTGATCAGCGCCTTGATGATCCGCGAGATGACCACACGCTATGGCCGGTCCTGGGGCGGCTATCTGTGGGCGGTGCTGGAACCGGTCGGCATGATCGCGGTCTTGTCGATCGCATTTTCGCAATTCTTGCGCACGCCGCCCATCGGGCAAAGCTTTCCCTTGTTCTATGCAACCGGATTCGTGCCCTTTCATTTTTTCAACGAGATCGCGCAACAATCTGGCAATGCCGTCTCGGCCAACCGGACATTGATGCAGTTTCCCGTTGTCACCGCGCTTGATACCGTTTTTGCGCGCTTTTTCCTCAGCTTGCTGACCCTTATCGTGGTAAGCACGATGGTCTTTACCGGCATCCTGTTCCTGACCGATGAACCTGTGCGTATCCAACTGCCCTATCTGATCCTGTCACTGGCCACAGCGTCGATCGTGGGGCTGGGAATCGGCACAATGAACGCCGTTCTGTTTCCCTTCTTTCCGGTCTGGCGCAGTATCTGGAGCATTATCAGCCGCCCGCTGTTCCTGATATCGGGCATCTTCTTTACCTTTGATTCCATGCCGAAGGATATTCAGACGATCCTGTGGTGGAACCCGCTGGTGCATGTCATCGGCATCATGCGCAAGGCCTTCTATCCGACATATGAAGGTGCTTATATCTCGCTTCCTTATGCGCTTGGTATCGGGATCGGGTTGTTCGTTATCGGGGCGGCGCTGCTGGTTCGCCATCGCAGCGCAATTCTGGAAAGCTTGTAAACCGGGTCAGGACGCGTCGCGCCACTCGACTTGGGTTGTTTCCGGACGACGCCCGATACGCCGACAAATTTCGGCAATCGCGGCAGTCTGACCGGCGGGGTGAAAGAACGAGCCCTTGACCTGAATGACCGAAAGGGCGCGGATGAAGGTATCCAGAAAATCGCTGTCCACCTTGGCAGGTGCATTCCAGAACAGATCAAGACCAGCCTGATGGGTCAAGCCTTCGACATCGAAAATCGCATCGCCCATGACGCAGGTCGGAACGCCCTGGCGCAGGGCGTGCAGGCCGACTGTCGAGTTCACCAGAACCACACCGCGCGAATGGTGCAGCAACCCGGCCAGATCGCCGCCCTTGATCACGTGCACCCGGTCAGCCAGTCCGAATTCACGCGCAAGCCGGCCCACCCTGGAAAACCAACGCTCGATCCCGTTATCCAAAGGATGCAACTTTATCACCAGATGGCGATCCTTGGGGGCATGTGCCGCGAAGGATGTCATTACTTCGTGCAGGAAATCCTGCAAGCCGCCATAGGGCGACGAGGCGCGGATCTGGTAATCGGCCTGTATCTGCATGGCCACCAGATTATAGGGCGTGCCCTGGGCCCAAAGCCTGTCTTGCAGTTCTCGGGCGCGTCGCTCGCGGCGGCGATCCAGCACAAGTTCCGGAATCCAGCTTAGGTAATCGTGGATCGGCCAATAGATCTTGTCGGAATTATACAGCGGATACAGCGGACGACCCAGCGTTTGCACCATATGAAAGGTGACCTCGCAAACAGCCTCGGGTGTGAAGAAATGCGGATATTTCACTTCCATGTCGGGCGCGGGGCGGCCATAGGCCAGCGCCCGGATGGCATCGGGCGATTTCGGAAAGGTCGATGCACGCCCCATTCCTTCGGGTTCCATGGTGATCCAGTCGGGGCGCAGATATCCGAATTCGATCGCCCAAACCCTGATCCCGGCACGGCGGGCACGCTCCAGCGCGACCACGTGATAGGGAAGGCGATCAGCGTAATAAACGATATCTGTCACCTTCTCGCGCGCCAGAAGCCGATCCAGCCAATCGGCCCATTTTGCAAACCGACCACGATAGTTCAGCCCGGGACGCTGCCCCCAGAACAGCCGATCGGCCAGACAGAAATGAACCTTCAGCACCCGGTGCCCATGATTTTGCATCGCATCCGCCAGCCGTGGCCAGAACCGGGAAGGATGTCCTTGCAGAAACAGCACGGTCCGTTCGGATCCCACATCGACAGGGTCGGCCATCAGCCGCAAAACCCTTTCGATTCTTGTGGAAACCGTCATATCCGCCTGTTCCTTGTGTATTTTTATGTAACCGTGTCTTACTATGGTATTCTAGGCAATGCTGCAGTGCCGCGAAACGGGGAAGGCTGCCGAAATCACGCAAAATCGGCATATTTTTGCTGACACAGCACGCAGTTGCGGAACGGACTGAGCGACGTATGGGCATTTTTGCAACGCACAACCCCCGCGCGATCGTCGTGACTGGCGCAACCGGAGGGTTGGGCCATGCTCTGGTCAAGGCTTATGCACGGACGGGCACATCACTGCTGCTGATCGGACGCGATCCGAATCGGCTGGCCAGGATCGCCGAGATTGCCGAACAAGCGGGGGCAAATGTGCGAACCGCCAGCCCCGCCCTGACAGATACCGCTGCGCTGACCGCCGCCATTTCCGCCTTTGACGCCACACATCCGGTTGACCTGCTTATCGTAGCCGCAGGCACAAAGACCGGCAACGTGAACGGGATCGAGCCTGCGCATCACCTGGCACGCATCGTCGATGTGAACCTGACCGGCGCGATCAATACCGTTCAGGCGGCCCTGCCCGGCATGTTGCGGCGCAATCACGGACAAATCGCACTGTTCAGTTCGATGGCCGCGCTGTCTCCCCATGCCGATCTGTTAAGTTATACGGCAACCAAGGCAGGTCTGCGCGCCTATGGTATCGGCCTGCGCCGGGCGCTGCTGGATACCGGGATCGGCATCAGCATCATAACACCGGGCTTTATCGACACGCCGATGACGGACCGGCACAAGGGGGCCACACCTTTTGTGATTTCAGCGGAACGGGCTGGTGCAATCATTCAACGCGGACTGGCCCGTCGTGCCAAATTCATCACCTTTCCGGCGCGCCTGGCAGTGCTGATCTTTCTGTCAAATCGCCTGCCGGTCTGGTTGTCAGACTGGATCGACCGTGGCTATCGCGCCGAGATCGCGCCGGATCACGACGAAACCGGGTCGGACCGCACTGCCGAGCCCAATTCCATGATCGACAATCCGCGCGCCTGATCTGCCAATGCGGCTGTCGCGGCGATCACACGGTCAAGGTTTTCGACTGTGTGCCCGGCTGTCAAAAAGAACCGCAGGCGCGCGCTTTTGTCGGGAACGGCGGGCGCAATGATCGGTAAAACGTTGAAGCCCTGATCCAGCAGACGATCGGATATCCATGTGGCGCGCACTGAATCGCCGATGATCACCGGCGCAACGGCATGCCCTTCGGACAGGCCGCAGTCCAGCCCGGCGGCCTGCGACTGCCCCCTGAAGTGCCGCGCCAAGGATCGCAGCCGGTCAGTATAGGCCACGCTGTCGTTCAAAATGCCAAGGGCTGCGCGGGCGGCAAAGGCATTGGGCGCCGACAGCCCGACCGAATAGACAAAACCCGGTGCCTTATAGCGCAGCAATTCTATCAGCGCCGATGATCCGGCAATGTATCCGCCACACGAACACAGGGTCTTGGACAGCGTGCCCATCAGAATTTCGATCTGTGCCGGATCGATACCGGACTGTTCGCAAATGCCATGCCCCGTCGCGCCCAGAACGCCCAGAGAATGTGCTTCGTCGACCATCAACCAGGCGTCATGGCGGGCCTTCAGATCGACGAATTTCTGCAAATCCGGCGTATCGCCATCCATCGAGTACAGGCCTTCGATGGCAATCAGAACGTTGCGATACTGATGGCGCGTCGTGGCCAGTTTTTGATCGACCCAGGCCCAGTCATTATGCGGGAACGACAATCTTTCCGCCCCCGATGACAGGATGCCTTCATAGATCGAATTATGGGCCAGCGCGTCGACCAGCACCAGATCACCCGGCCCCATGACGGTTTTAATCGCGGCGACATTGGTCGCATAGCCCGATACAAGAACAATGGCGGCCTGAGTTCCCAGAAAGCGCGCGATTTCATGCTCGAGCTCTGTATGAAACCGCCTGTCGCCACCGACAAGCCGCGATGCTGTGGCCGAAACGCCCCAGTTGGCCACGCCATCGGCGACAGCCGCCGCCACTGCCCCCGACTGGTTCAAACCCAGATAATCGTATGAGGCAAAATTTTCGACCCAATTGCCGTTGATGCGAACCTGCGTGCAACGCGCCGCATCCACAGGGCGAAAGAATGGCGAGCGCAGGCCGATGGTTTCACCGGCGGCTTTTGCAAACCTTACTTCGGCCATCGCTGGCAGGGTGTTGAAATCAAACGCACGCACCGACCGTGTCAATGTGGCCGCTTCGGCAGGCGCGGCGCTGGCGGCCCGTTGGGCGCGCAACGACCCCATCAGTTTTCTGGATGACTCTTTCACGCCGCCGATACCTTGCGCCGCACCTCTTGGCGGAAGTCGGCCGATATATCGGGACTGGTCAGATGCCTGTCTTCCATTGTCGTACCGATATCCTGCTGTGTGCCTGACACAATATCGGTGACACAGCTGAAAGCCAGTTTTGACAGGCTCAGCCCGTCTGCGATGGATGACATCGGCAGATCGACACCCAGATATTCCTCGGCTGACAGTTTCAGGTTCACGGCCATCAGGCTGTCAAATCCCAGTTCAAGCAAGGGGCGTTCGGGGTCGATTTCCGATGGGGCGATGCGCAGGATTGCCGCCGTTTCCGCCACCAGCAAATCGCGCACGAATTCGCGGGCTTTCGTTTCGCCGCGTTCGGCCACGAGTTTGCGGATATCGACCGCCGTGCCGGGCCGGGCCGTTTGCCCGTGATCGTCAACGCATTCGAACAGCGGGCCTGCAATCACCGCAAAATTCGACCGCTGGCGACCCCAGTTCATCGGAGCGATGGTAATGGTTGCACGATCGGGATCGCAGGCCAGAACCTGCCCCAAACTATCCAGCGCGGCCTTTGCGGTCAGCAATGTGCCGAACTGGCGCTCCAGCGTCTGGCGGGTCTCGTCATGCCGGGTCAACAGGCCGACATCGGCAATGGGGCCCCAGGCGATGGTCAATCCCGGCAGGCCCCGGGCGCGCCGGTTACAGGCGATTTCCTCAAGCCCCATATTCGCCGCCACATATGACGATTGCCCCATCGACCCAAAGCGGGCTGCGACCGATCCGAACATCCAGAAATGATCCAGATCGAAGCCGGTGGACAGATCATCCAGAATGATCGCACCTTCCAGCTTGGGTGCGATCACCCGGCGCAGCCGAGCCTGCGACAGGTTAGCGAAATTGTCATCCTCCAGAACCATGGCGGCGTGAACGATACCTGAAAGCCCCTGACCGGCCGCCGCGATCTGATCCATCAGTTCGCCCATTGCAGCGCGATCGGTGACATCGACGGCGCGCACCTCGACCCGGATGCCCGATGCCACAAGGGCGGCCTGATCTTCGGGTGCCATAACCCCGGACCGGCTGATCAGCCACAGGGTATCTGCCCCCTGCCCGGCCAGCCATTTGGCCGTTTCCAGGCTGAATCCGCTTGTGCCTCCTGTGACCAGCCAGGCACCCCGTATCGGGCGCGGTTGGACTTGTGACATGGCCCGCACAGCGGGCGGTGTGACCAGAACCTTGCCGATATGACCCGAACGCTGCAACAGCCGGAACGCATCACCGACCATCGCACCCGGAAATATCCGAACCGGCGGCACTTCAAAGTGGCGGTTGGCAAAGCCCGTCACTACCCGGCGCATGACCCGATCTGCCGCAGCGGGGCGGTGGTGCAGCAACTGGTCCACATCCACACCGAAATAGGCAATATTGTTGCGCAACGGGCGCATCGACAGCGCCGAATTCATATAGAAATCTTTCTTGCCCAACTCGATGAACCGCCCGAACGGCGCAAGACAAGCCAGCGTCTTTTCCATCGCCTCGCCGGCAAGCGAATTCAGCACGACATCGACGCCGCGCCCGCCGGTCAACTGCATCACCTGATCGGCAAAGGCCAGTGTCCGGTTGTTCAGAACGTGATCGGCGCCGATTGCCCGCAACAGGCGTCGCTTTTGCGGCGAGCCCGACGTGGCAATGATCCTTGCGCCAATAGCCTTTGCGATCTGGATCGCAGCCAGACCAACGCCGCCGGCGCCGCCGTGGATCAGCACAGTCTCGCCCGGTGCAAGCTGGGCCAGTTCGACCAGAGAATAATCAGCGGTGAAGAAGGTCACCGGTATGGATGCGGCCTGGATCAGGTCGATATCGCCGGGCAGCGCCATCACGCTGGCCGAAGACACCGTCACATGGCTGGCAAAGGCGGCCGGGGCGAAGGCAAGCACGCGGTCGCCCGGCGCAAAGCGCGCCTGCGGCCCGGCGCGGGTCACGGTTCCGGAACATTCCATGCCCAGCGTTGCGCCCGCAAAACCGTTTTCCAGTGCCTCGGGTGGCAAAAGACCCTGCGCCCACATCACATCGCGGAAATTGAGACCTGTGGCCGCAACCTCGATCTCGACCTGATCGGACAGGGGATCTTGCCGCGCGGCGCTGCGCCACTCAAGCCGCTCGAACGAACCGCGCCGGTCCTGTGTCAGAACCATGCGACCCGCTCCCGCAGCCCAGGCCGCAAGGCGAACCGGCTTGACCCGCGTCGACTGCGCGTCTTCGCCGTTCAGCATCAGTTCCTGTTCCGCGCTGGTCGCGATCAGGTCGGCCACCGTTCTGGGGGATGTGCCCGGGGCAACGCACAGGGTGCGAATATCGCGGCCGGTTTCGTTGACAACCGCCCGGCGCCAGCCTTTCAGGCTTGCGCCTCCATCAAGGCCTTCCTGTATGATCCAGCAAGGGGCGCTGCGGGCAGCGTCATCGCGGAACGCCTCGGACTGGCGCATTGCGATCTCATCCAGCCCGCCTGTTGCGGTGAAGACCCGCACCTGCAAAGGCTGGCCTTGTTCAGCGGAAAGCGCGCGCAAACCATCGGCCAGCGCACCTTGCCCCGATACATCGAACCGTGCCGCGGCGGGCGCCGGAACAGTGGTTCTTGTGGCGGATATAAACCTGACGCCACCCGCGCCGACCCATGCCGATTCCTGCGGAATGCAGCCCTGTGCCGCTAGCAGGGTCTGGAAACGCTCCAGCGCGTCCAGGCGATCCTGCCGCCGGGCCAGCAGCGCCAGATAATCCGGGACTGGTTCGACCGACAGCAGCGCCCCGCCCTTGCGCAGCAATTCACCCGCAGCGGCCTGATGGGCCGGGGCAAGGCGCGTGGTCATGTCAATTCCGATGACCAGATCGAAACCGCCGTCACTTTGTGCCTGTTCGATGGTGCCGATCCGCACCCCCAGATCATCAGGCAAGGTTACCGACAGTGCCTGAACCCGATCCTGATCTGCCCCGGCGACCATTACATGGCCGGCATCGCGGGCCAGTCGTTCCACGATGGCGGTATCGACCTGTCCCAGCGTCAGAACCCGCAAACCGGCCAGATCGGTTTTGCGCAAAACCGCCAGCGCCGCCTGGGACAACACATTGCGGGCGGGTGGTTGCACAGGCGGCGCATCGACGGGGATCTCCAGCGCATCCAGAATGTCGAACAGATCATCCTGCGCACCCGGCGCCACCTGAACCAGTAACGACAGCAGCGTATCCATATCAGGCCAGGGACAGTCACCATTGCCGGGTTTCTCGACCCCCAGCGCGGCCAGAATGCCCAGCGCGGTTTCATTGCCAGCATCGTCCTGCAGGGCTGAGGCGGTCACGCGATCCCAGGCCAGACGACCCGCCAGCGCCTCGCGCAAGACGGTCAGATCGTCTGGTTCGGCCCCGTCTTCGGCGGACTGGGCGGCAAGGGCATGACGCAGGTCACACAGGGCGGCGGTGGCGACAGGAACGGGCTGTTCGTCCCACAGGGCCGCCGGGCCATCGGATGTGAAAGCCGCCGGTCGCAGGCGCAGTTCATCAATAGTAGCGACCACCGCGCCGGTCGCGTCGACATAGGCCACATCGGCGCAGATACCATCGAGGCTGGCCCGCACGAGTGCCACGCGCGCACCGTGGATGGGACCGGCACCGAATAGTCGCACGCGGCCCATACGGGCGGGGACATAGGTGAACCCCGAACCCGAACCGTGTTCATCAAGTATCAGGATCAACGCATGCAACCCTGCATCGGCGCGCATGGGGTTCAAGTGGAACCCGTCATCCGCGTCACAATCCGCCAATATCGCGTCAACCCGCTGCCCGTGTCGCGACGCGGCGGCGACCAGCGCGAAGTGCGGGCCATAGTCAAGCGTGACATTGGCCATTGCCTGATACACGACGCTGCCCGATTCCGCGGCACAAAGACCGATTGCGGCGGGTGTATCATCCGTGGGCGTGGAGGACAGCGCATATGCCGCCAATGCCCAATGCCCACGTTCATTCGTTTCCAGACTAAGGCGACGGGTTGCCGGCTCATATCGCACGCGAACCGAAACGGCAGTGCTGTCATCCAGAAAGATCGGGCGCAGGATTTCCATATCCTGCAATTCCACCCTTGTATCGCCGGACAATTGAGTTGCGGCGGCGATCAGCATTTCAAGCATTGCGGTGGCGGGAAAGATGATCCGTCCGCCCGCGCGGTGATCGGCCAACCAGGGCAAACGGGCCAGCGACAATGTCGCCGTCCATACCGGCGTATCCAGCGACAGACGGCCACCCAGCAAGACGTGCTGCGCCGTTCGGCCAAACAGGTCGATCCCGCCATCAGGTTTCAGTTCGTATCTGGTTTTGTCGAACGGATAGGCCGGCAATCTTTCGCGGAACGGACGCGGCGCCCCCATCAGAATATCCTGTTGCATCTGCGCGCCCCCGGCCAGGGCCGCAAGCGCAACGGTGCGCGCATCGCGTGTTTCATGCGGACCAGTTTCCAGGCTGCCGATAACCGTGGCCGACAGGCCCACATCCTCGATATTGTCGCGGATATTGGCCTGCAGGATCGAACGCGGCGATATCTCGACGAACATACTGATGCCGTCACGTGCCATGGCCTGGACCGCAGCCCGGAACTGCACCGTATCGCGCGCATTGCGCCACCAGTAATCGGCATCCAGTTGCTCGCCCTCGACACGAGTTGCCAGACAGCCCGAATACAGGCTGATCGGCGAGGCATGGCCGGATATCTGCGACAGGTCGGCATACATCTCGTCTCGCAGCGGATCTACCATTCTGGAATGATAGGGGTGCCCTATGGAAAGCATCTTTCCGGCGATGCGCGCCTTGCGCGCGGCGGCGACTAGTGCGCGGATATCTGCATCGGCCCCTGATACGGTCACATTCGCGGAGGTATTGTCGGCCGCTATATCGACTTGCACCCCCAGGTCAGCGATCAGCGCCTCGATGCGCGGCCGACCCGCTGCCAGCGCCGCCATGGTGCCGCTGCCTGCCAGGCGGGACAATGTGCGCGACCGGCGGTGGATGATAAGGACGCCCGTTTCAAGGGTGATCTTGCCGGCGGCATATGCGGCGGCGACCTCGCCCACCGAATGACCCAGCGTCGCCTGCGGCTTCAATCCGAAAGCGGCCAGCGCATCAACCAGCGCCACCTGAATTGCGAACAGCAGGGGCTGGGCGATCACGGCTTGCGACAGCAATTCTTCCAGCCCGTCCTGCATCAGATGATCCGACACATTGATGCCGCCCTGCGCCACGAACAGCGCACTGATGCGGTCAAGGCCGTCGCGGAAGACGGGGTCGGTCGCATAGAGGTGCCGGCCCATCCCTTCCCATTGCGCGCCATTGCCTGAAAAAACAAAGCCGACCGCGGCGGTTTCACTGCCGGATGTGCCCTCTGCGATGCCGCAAGCCTTGTTGCCGGTCAGCCATTGCGACAGGTTTTCACGCAGTGTTTCCGCCGAACCCGCCGCCAGGCAAAGCCTGTGGCGGCGTACGGGCAACCGGGTATTGGCCGCCAGAACCTGCGCGGACAATGCCGCGTTTTCATGTTGCGCCAGGTCGCGCCATTCCTGCGCCAGGGCGCACAACGCCGTGGGGCTGGCGGCGGTAATGCGCAGGGCCTGCGGCAGTTCCGGGGATGTCTGGCACGCAACCTGCACATGGCCGGGCTGCCGGATGACCGCATGTGCATTGGCGCCGCCAAAGCCAAAGGAATTGACCGCCGCATACCATGGCCGGTCGCGGGCCGGAATAACCGACTGAACCCGCGCCAGCCGGATATTCAACGCCTCGAAATCAATATTCGGGTTCAGCGCCTTTGCATGCAACGAGGCCGGAATAACCCCGTGTTCCAGCACCATCTGCGCCTTCAGCAACCCCACCAGCCCGGATGCGGGCTCCAGATGGCCGAAATTGGTTTTGGCCGAGCCGATCATCAAGGGCGTCGATCGCTTCTGGCCATAGGCGCGCCCGATCGCCAGGGCCTCCAGCGGGTCGCCGACTTCGGTTCCGGTTCCGTGCGCCTCAAGATAGGCCAGATCGTCGGGGGCGATATCGAAATCGGCGATGATGCTCTCGATCAGTTCGGCCTGACGTTCACTTGAGGGCAGCACCACGCCGGCTGTGCGCCCATCGGTATTGACCCCGGTTGCCACCAGTTCAGAACGGATATGATCGCCCTGCGCAATCGCCAGATCGCTCCGCCGCAGGATGAAGACCACCGCGCCCTCGGATCGGACATAACCATTGCCATCCTTGGCAAAGGCCTTGCACAACCCATCTGGCGACAACATGCCGGCCCGCGAAAAACCGATGAACGGCAAGGGCGACAACAAGAGATTGACCCCCGCGACCACAGCCGTGTCGATCTCGCCCGACGCGATGGCCCGCCGCGCCAGATCCAGCGCCACGAGCGAGGACGAACAGGCGGTATCAACCGTGAAACTGGGGCCGTGCAGATCCCAGGTATATGAAATGCGATTGGCCAGAATCGACAGCGTGTTGCCCAACATGTAGTGGGCTTCGACCAGCGTGGAGTCCTGCAGCGCCGTCGTCGAATGGTCGGCCGCAGAGGCGCCGACATAGACGCCGGTGCGTTCCTTTCCCAGTTTCGCCGGGTCGATACCCGCGTGATCGAAGGCCTGGGCGACGACCTCTAGCAGGATGCGCTGTTGGGGGTCCATTTGCAGGGCTTCGCGCGGGCTGATGCCGAAATAGCCCGCGTCGAAAACGAACGGATCCTCCAGCGTTCCCGCGCGGTTGACATAGGTCGTGCCGGCGCGGTCGCGGTTGGTGTCGTGAAACCGCACCTCTGACCATCGGCCCTGTGGCATTGTGTCAACGGTGCAGCTTCCCCGACGCAGCACCGACCAGGCCGCATCGCTGTTGGCCGCACCCGGCAAACGGGCGGCATAACCAATAATCGCCAAACTGTTCGAAGATAGCTTCAATAATCCTGCTCCGAAGGCCGCGACATGTGCCCGTCATATCTACGGATCAGTATGCTGCTTTGCGGCATTTTCACAAGCTGCTTCGCGCGCAAAGACCGCGCAGACCCATCGGCATCGCACAACAAGACGCGTGAAAGCGGGGGGATGTGAAAATACATATTCACGGATCGAAGCCAGCCAGGCATCGAATACCTCTTACAAAGATCAATCACTTACGCACCTTAGCGTTGAGGCCCCAGTAAAGTATTATCACATTGCGAAAACGCACAAAGGGTTGACTAAATATTAGGCATCATTTCGCGCATCACGATACTTCACCGGCGGTTAGTCGCGCCAGAATCTGCGATCTGTCAAGAAGCCACAACGACATGAATCTTTTGCAAGAGCCTGCATAATATACAAAAAACGGCCCGCGCCGCCGCAATTTAGGGCTTGGTTCGCAAGTTGTCATATGACTATCGCATTTTGGGTGCAGCTATCGACAAGAGGCACGCACCTGTGCCAAGAAATAGCGCGATCTTATGCTTGGAAGATCGTTTTTGAAGAACAAAGCGCGTAATTAAGGGCTGTCGCACAGGCAATGATTTTAAGATATTTTCAAAGTAAGACAACGCGTCGCAACGCCCAGCTTATCGGCGAACATTTTGATAGGGACTATTACCTCAAGGCGAATCCGGATGTCGCGGAAGCGACCATTGATCCCGTCAAGCATTACATGATGTATGGCTGGCGCGAGGGGCGAAACCCGCGGCCGGATTTTTCAACATCTGACTATCTGGCGGCCAATCCGACATTGCTGGAACGCGGAATCAACCCGTTCCTGCACTATCTGACGATTTCCGCCGCCACGGCGAACACGGTCCAGGCTGGCGAAGCCCATGACGACCCCGTGCAAGACACGCCTGACGAGGCCGAGAGCAGAGTTGCCGCAGCCATCCACGATCACTTTGATGCGGGCTTCTATGCGGCCAGCTATCCAAGCGCTGCCGCCAGCGGCCTTGATCCGGTGACCCATTACCTGCGGATCGGCTGGAAACAGGGGCTTGATCCCACACCTGACTTTTCGACAAGCTATTATCTGCAGGCCCATCCGGATATTGTCGCGGCCGGCGTCAATCCGTTTTGGCATTATGTGGTTTCCGGCCAGTTCGAAGGCCGCCTGACGGCCCAGCCTGGCGGATACAAGGCGCTGGCGCTAAAAAAACTGCAGCCGCTGGAAAAAGAGGTGCAAAGCTGGATCGAACACTCTGCCCCGCCCCCCGAAGCGGTTACGCTCGATCAGGTTCAGGCGGCGGTGCATGCCGCGATTGCGACCAGTAAAAAGCTGGTCGTCAGCTTTGGCCATGACAACTTTGTCAAGATAAGCGGCGGTGTGCAGTTGTGCATCCAGCGCGAAGCCGAGGCCGCGCAGCAATGCGGCTTTACCTATCTCAACATCCGCCCGGCCCAGCCACTGCCCCGTCTGGCCAAGGCATCGGATGCCGACGAACATCTGGTCTGCCCGATCCTGGACGGGACAGAGCTGGGAACGATGCCCTTTTCCGATCTGATCACTTTGGCGGGGGCATTCGAATCCTGGGGGCTTCAGACCGATTTCGTGGTGCACAGCCTGTTGGGGCACCGCCCCGAAATGATCGCCGACATGATTTCGGCGGCGGGCGAAAACCGATGCTGGTTCTGGCTGCATGATTTCTTTTCAATATGCCCCAGTTATGTTTTGCAGCGTAACGATGTCGCGTTCTGCGGGGCACCGGCAACGAATTCGATGGCATGCTCGATTTGCCGGTATGGCGAAGAACGGCGTGAACATCGCGAACGGATCAAGGCCTTTTTCAGTCGCCTGTCGGTAAATGTCCTGGCCCCATCCGCCCCGGCCCGAGATTTTTGGCTGGAGCGTGCCGACTTGCCCTGTGCCAGCATCGCAACGCGGCCACATGTTGATCTGACCATCAGGAAAAAGCGCAAGGCGGAAACCCGGATTCGAAGCGATGTCGTGCGCATCGCCTATATGGGTACGCCAATGGCCCATAAGGGATGGCAGGTTTTTCAGAATCTATGCCGTCGGTATGGCAATTCCGGCCGGCTGCAATTCTATTACTTCGGCAATCACGATGTGGACACGACCGCCCGCAAGATCAATGTTCACGTCACCAAAGAAACCCCTCTGGCAATGGTTCAGGCGTTGGCCGAACATGACATAGACATCGTTCTGCACTGGGCATCATGGCCAGAGACGTTTTCCTTCACGACATACGAGGCCGTTTCAGGCGGAACCTTTGTGATAACAAACCGGCAGTCTGGGAATGTCGCGGCCACCGTATCCAAGCTGAAACGCGGCGCAGTGCTGGAAAGCGAGAATGATTTGGAAGAGCTGATGAAGGGCGATGGGATCATGATGCTTGCGGCGTCGCGGCGTTCTGAATGCGACCGGTCAACCGTCACCTATTCACTGGGCAGCATGACAGTGCCTTCGCTGGAACGGGAGAACGCCTGATGGCCATTCACGCATTCACCAGCTTTTCCTACAGCTATCTGAACCGCGCGCGCGTCTGGGCGCAGTCCCTGCGGGCCCAGCATCCTGACTGGGTGATCTGGGCGGTGATGACCGACAAGGAGCCGGAAGGTTTTCGCTTTGATCTGGCAAGCGAAGACTTTGATCGCCTCATCACGGCGGAAGATCTGTTTGGCGAGGTGACTGACCCATGGCTGTTCGGCATGGATATCGTCGAGGCCTGCACAGCCGTCAAAGGCCGCGCATTGGTCGAGATCATGAAAGAGCCCGACGCCGAACAGGTTTTCTATTTCGACCCGGATATCGCCGTCTTCGCACCGATGACGCCTGTCGTGGAACTGCTGAACGACTATTCGATCGTGCTGACCCCGCATCAGCTTGACCCGGATGACCGTAAAGTCGCGATCATGGATAATGAAATCACCTCACTGCATTATGGCGTGTTCAATCTGGGCTTTGTGGCGGTGAAGAATGACGATGAAGCAAAGCGCTTCGCGGCCTGGTGGGAACAGCGCCTGTTCGACTGGTGCCATGACCGGCTGGATATCGGGCTGTTCGTCGATCAGAAATGGTGCAACCTTGTTCCATGCTTTTTCGACAATGTGAAAATTCTGCGCGATCCCGGCTATAACGTCGCCAGTTGGAACCTGAGCCGGCGCAAGATGTCGATCACGCCCGAAGGCGAACTGCTGATCAACGGCCATTTGCTGCGTTTCTTTCACTTCACCAAACTCGGCCCGATCGGCGACGTGATGACCCAGCGCTATGCCGGGGACAATACCGAGATTTACGAGCTGTGGACATGGTATCGGGCACAGATCGACCGCAAGACCGATGACAATATTCCCAAAGGCTGGTGGTATTACGGAACCTATGACAATGGCGAAAAAATCGCCAAGGCGACACGGGTCATGTATCGCACCCGAAAAGACCTGCAAAAAGCATTCACCCAGCCGCGTTTGACCGGGCCCGGTTCGTTTTTCGAATGGATGAATGCCAATGCCCGCGCGGCAGGATGAGGATGGGCGCCCAGAACGACGTTCAGGGCGCGCTCCTTTCATCTGGAGTCACGCCGCACATTCCAGCAACATCGTGCCCGCACCAGTGTTCGAGATCGGGATGTGATAATTCTGGCTGCGCAGCGTAACCTTGTCGCCCAGCGCGCCGCGCATCATCATCCACATCAGAAATTCGGTGCCCTGCGCGCCAGCCTGGCGCACCAGTTCGTGGCGGGTGATGCTGGTCAGGCTTTCGGGATCATCTACGATCTTTTCCATGCACATCTTGTCGAAGTCGCGATTGATAAAGCCCGCCCGCTGTCCGTCCAACTGATGTGACAGGCCCCCCGTGCCCAACACGACGACCTTTACATCCTGTGGATAGCTCAAGATCGCCTTGCGCAACGACTTGCCGAAATTCAGCGCGCGGCGCAGCGTGGGGATCGGATGTTGAACGGTGTTCGCACTGATCGGAATGGCGCGCGGCATCGCCGGATTGTCAATCAGGCCCGGCCAGAACAATTGCATCGGTACTGTGAAGCCGTGATCGACCGCCAGTTCCTGGCACGATGTGATGTCGAACTCGTCTGCGACCATTTGCTCGATGATATGCCACGACATGCGCGGATCACCGGGAAAGGGCGGTAATGGCTTCAGGCCCCAGCCTTCGTCTTCGTTGCGGTATTCATGCGCTGCGCCAATCGCAAAGGTGGGCATCTTGTCCAGAAAAAACCCAAGGCCGTGGTCATTATATATATTGACCACGACATCCGGCTTTACCCTTTCCAGCCATTCATGCACCGGCGGATAACCGTCGAAGAACGGCTTCCAATACGGGTCGTCGAACATATCATTCGCGATGGCATTTCCGACGGCGGGGATATGCGATGTGGTGATACCGCCAAGAATTCGTGCCATGTCAGCGCCCCGCATCCAGAAGTTTCTGTTTGAATTCGTCGGTGGTCATGCCTGTCTGCTGGGCACCGACATCCTGAACCGACAACTGGTAAATTCCGGCGAATTTCGCCAGGTAATAAATGTTGCCGCCCGCTTCGATCATGGCCAGAACGTTCTTGTCGCGGCAGGCCTGTTTTTGCTGTTCGTTCAGGCCGTATTTTTCAAAATAGCCCTCGGGGTCTTTCAGATACGCTTGTCGGTTTTCGGCCCTGTTGAAAGAATAGCACATCTTGTTCAGGGCATAGCCCTTCATGGCCTGTTCGCCATCGAACAATGTGGTGCCCGGAATATCGGCATGATGGTCAAATTCGGATATGTCCATCCCGTCCTCCTGTCGGTTCACGCCCAATACAGGCGCATGGGGTTATCCACGAGCAGCTTTTGTTGCTGTTCGGGCGTTCGCGCGATCCTTGGAATATAATCGACCAGCGCCCCGTCATCGGGCATATGGGTCGTCATGTTGGGGTGCGGCCAGTCGGTTCCCCACAAGACACGGTCTGGAAAACGATCAACCACCGCAGCACAGAACGGCACAACATCATCATAGGGCGGCCCCTGCAGCGACAGGCGTTCGGGGCAGGTTACCTTTGACCAGATGTTTTCGTTTTCCGCCATGATCCGCAGGAAACGCTGGAAATCCGGATGGTTTACCCCTTTGGCCACATCGGGACGGCCCATGTGATCGACCACGATCGTCGTGGGCAGCTGTTTCAAAAACGGTTCCAGTTCGGCCAGATCCTGGGCTTCGAAATAGACCACGATATGCCAACCCAGATCCTTGATCTTGTCGGCGATGCCCAGGAACACCTCTTTGGGGGTGGCATCTACCAGCCGTTTGACAAAATTGAACCGCACGCCGCGCACGCCCGCAAGATGCATGTCTTCCAGTTCGGCGCGGGTGATATCGGGGCCGACGCTGGCGATGCCGCGCGCCATATCCCCGGCCGCACGGCAGGCATCGACCATGGCGCGGTTATCCTTGCCGTGGCAGGTGGCCTGAACGATCACATTGCGTTCAAACCCCAGAAAATCGCGCAGTTCAAACAGCTTGTCCTTGCCTGCATCGCAGGGCGTGTATTTGCGTTCGGGCGCAAAGGGAAACTGTGCCGCCGGGCCGAACACATGGCAATGCGCATCAACCGCCCCCTTGGGCAGCTTGAAATCCGGTTTTTTCGGATCAGGGTGAAAGACAAGCCAGTCAGCGTCCATCGTTCTTTCCTTATGCGAAAACGGTTCCGTCCATCAGTTTGCGGGCGGTGCGCAGGATCGCGGCTGCCTGGACGGATCCGGTATCATCCAGTGTCGCCACGACCGTCATCTCGCCTGTCGGGTGTTCGATCGACAGGCTGCGTTCGCGACCCTGGCCTGTTGCCGCCAGATCATGGGCCGAACTGCCCTTCAGCAAACAGGCCGTGGCGACGCTGACAGCGCCGAGCACCCCGATCGTCTTGTGACAGCGATGCGGGATGAAGGTGCGGGTCGAAATGGTGCCACCCTGGCGCGCGGCGCTTACCATCGTCATTTTCGGCACCGATTTCTTTTCGACATCGCCCAGGTTCATCAGCGGCCCGCATAGCAGGCGGATGCGCTCCAAGCGGGCGCGCAGGGCTGTGTTTGTCTCCAGCGCCTCGGGGGTTTCGTCGCCAGTGATCCCCATATCGGTGGCACGCATCACCACGCAGGGCATACCATTGTCGATCATGGTAACGGCGATACCGTCAATCACATCGACCGCATTGCCGGTGGGCAACAGCGCGCCACTGGACGATCCGGCCGTATCCTTGAATTCGATCGGCACGGGGGCGGCTGTGCCCGGAACGCCATCAATCCTGGCGGTTCCGTCATAGCGCACCTTGCCGCCAGGGGTTTCCACCCGGGCCACACCAACCTGACCTGTGTTTTCCATGAAGATCGACACGGGTGTCACGTCGCCCATTGGGGTGACAAGGCCACGTTCAATGGCAAACGGGCCGATGCCGGCAAGGATATTGCCGCAGTTCTGGGCGTCAGTGACAATGGCCTGATCGACAAAGACCTGCAGAAACAGGTAATCGACATCAACGCCGTCGCGGGCCGATTTGCGCACGACAGCCACTTTCGATGTCAGCGGATCCGCGCCACCCATCCCGTCAATCTGGCGTGGGTCGGGTGAGCCCATCACCCGCAACAAGATCGCGTCACGGGCCGCCCTATCGGCAGGCAGGTCGTCGGCCAGGAAATACCCGCCCTTCGAGGTGCCACCGCGCATCCACATGGCCCGCACGCCATCAGACATATTTCAGCCCCTTTTCGGCAAGACGGGCGCGCATGTCATAAATGTCCAGTCCCAGCTCGCCTTTCGCCAGACGGTCGCGCTTGGCTATCTCGTTGGCCTCGCGTTTTTGCGCCTTGATCAGAACGTCTTCGGCCTCGTGGCGGCGCACGACGCAGACACCATCATCATCGGCGACGATGATATCGCCGGGATTGACCAGCGCCCCCGCGCACACGACCGGGACATTGACGCTGCCCAGGGTTTCCTTGACCGTGCCCTGCGCAAAGATCGCCCGAGACCAGACCGGAAAGTTCATTTCCTTGAGATCACGCACATCGCGCACCCCCGCATCTATGATCAGGCCCCTGACCCCGCGCGCCTGGGCCGAAGTGGCCAGAAGATCGCCGAAATAGCCATCCTCGCAGGGGCTGGTGGGTGCCAGCACCATGATATCGCCAGCCTGGCATTGTTCGATGCAGACATGCACCATCCAGTTGTCGCCCGGCGGCGCGCTGATGGTCACGGCAGAGGCCGCCAGGCGGACACCGGAATAGATCGGGCGCATATGGCTGGCCAGCAAGCCCTTGCGGCCCTGGGCCTCGTGCACGGTGGCCACGCCGCATGCCCCCAATGCATCAACCACCTTGGCATCGGCGCGTTCGATGTTCTGAACGACGATGCCGGCCTGTCCGATCAGCGTGCTCATACCAGCTCATCCACGGTTTGCGGAAAGATCGCCTGAAAGCCTTCGGCGTATTTCGCATTGCGCCCGCCTGACTGCCCGCCAGAGTTGCGGCGGAAATGATTACCGCGGTTTTCGGCGACGTTTTCATAGAAGTGCCACAGATGCTCCTGGCCCTGCATGCACTGGATCGCGGCCCATTTCTTGTCCCAGACATCGGTGATGTCCAGAAACACATTGGGTTTCCATTCCATCTGTTCGGTCTGGTGCGGCTCGAACAGATACAGTTGCGGCGCGCCCAGAACCTTTTGTCCGGGGTTATGCCCCCAGGCCTGCGCGATCATCCGGCATTCCAGCGCGAATTGCGTCGTGTTCATGTGATCGGTGTTATAGGGGTCCCATTTGGAATGGCTCATCATCCATTTGGGCTGAACTTCGCGGATCACATCCACCATGCGATCCTTGGTTTCGCGGCCCAGATCCAGCGGATAATCCCCCACATCGAAAAAACGAATGTCGTTCACGCCCAGCGCGGCGGCGGCGTTTTCGGCCTCGGTGCGGCGCTCGGCCTTGACCTTTTCAAGGGTCATGCCCGCCTGTTTCCACAGCTTGGCGCTTTCGCCACGTTCGCCGTAAGACAGGCACACAACGGTGACTTCATAACCCAGCTTTTGATGCAGGGCGATTGCGCCACCCGCACGCCAGACGAAATCGGCTGAATGTGCACTGATGACCAGAGCGGTTTTTTTGTCGGACATGATGGTTTCCACTTCCCTCGGATTCCAGATGGCTTGGCTGGCGCGAACATGCCCGCCCGAAAGGTGCTTGCCCATTTCAAACCGATATCAGAGTATAATATTTCGCTATAGCACGTCATACGAGGGGCTAATGAACGCTGGAATTCCCAACATCCGGCACCTGCGCGTATTCCGCGAGGTCGCGCATCGCCACTCCATATCGCTGGCGGCAGAGGCATCGCATCTGTCACAACCCGCCGTGACACAGGCAATAGCCAAATTGGAATCCCAATTGGGCACAGAGCTGTTCCACAGACGGCGCACGGGTTTCGTTACGACAGAGATCGGGACAACCTTTCTTATGCGGATCGAAAGAGCGCTTGCGTTGCTCAATACTGGTGCCCGCAATGCTGTCAGGATTGGCGACCGTTCCGCGCGCAGCGGTTTCAAGGGGTTTGACCGGCTGGTTACATCGGCACAGTTGCGCGCGCTGGTCGCGGTGTCTGATACGCAAAGTTTCAGCCTGGCCGCGCGCCATATCGGTATATCCCAACCGTCCCTGCACCGCTCGGCGCGCACACTGGAAAGCCTGTCGGGCGTTGCGCTTTTTTCCCGTACCAGCACACGGGTAGAATTGACGCCTGCCGCCGAGGCGCTGGTCATGAATGTCAAACTTGCGTTTTCTGAAATTCGCCAGGCCCTGGACGAGGTGAAGGAATTTCAGGGCCACGACGACAGCCGCGTCGTCATTGGCAGCCTGCCGCTGGCGCGCACCTTTATTTTGCCAAGGGCAGTGCATGACATGATTCAAACTACGAAGGCTGTTCAGATCAGGGTTGTCGACGGCCCGTATGAAGAACTGTCAAAGGGACTGAAGCATGGCGAAATCGATATGATCATCGGCGCGCTGCGCAGCATTGAACAATCGGAAAACATCGTTCAGGAAACACTGCTGCACGATCCGCTGGCGATTGTTGCAGGCACCGGGCATCCCCTGGCGGGGCGCGATCACGTGACATTGGCGGAAACGCTGCGCTATCCATGGATCGCCCCGCCCCTGTCGACACCTGCCGGGCAATATCTGTACGATACACTGCGCATCCAAGACCTGCCACAAACCCCGGTTCGCACCGTTTCGTCGTCTCTGATCTTTCTGAGGGGGATGCTGGCCCAGGGCAACTACCTGACGATCATCTCACGTCACCAGATACGCGAGGAAGAGCGCCAGGGATTGCTTGTGCCGCTGGCAGTGGATCTTCCCAACAGCGAACGCGCGATCGGCCTGACATTCCGGCGCGGCTGGCGCCCGACAAGCATCCAGTCGCGGTTCATCGAGCTGTTGCGCGAAAGCAGTCGAAATGTTGAGTGCGACAGCGCAGCCTTGTGATGTCCTATTGCAAAAATCAATATTGGCCCCGTGGTTTTTATTGGGCCGAACCGGGCTGCGCTGATATCTGCGGTTCGAAACTGCATGATTGAAAACATGTCCGGAACCTCGCAATCAAATTTCGGCAATGCCCCGCTTATCGCCTTTATCGGCTTTGGCGAGGCTGCCGGTGCCTTTGTCATTGGATGGCGGCAGGAAGGTCTTGCCCCCAAGGTGCGCGCCTATGACATCAAGACAGACAGTGATGCAACCCGTGCGGCGAAACTGGCCGAGTATGCCGCAGCGGGGGTTGAGGGCTGCGACAGCCTGAAACAGGTATTGGCCGGGGCGACATTGATCTTTTCGACAGTCACGGCCGATCAGGCCCATGCCGCGGCGCAGTCCGCAGCGCGGTACCAGTTGGCCGACGCGCTGTATCTGGACTGCAACTCCTGCGCGCCAGGCACCAAGCGGCACGCGGCCGTTCTGATACAGGCGGCGGGCGGGCGATATGTAGATACGGCTGTGATGGCACCCGTGCACCCCAGGCTGCACAGAACGCCGTTCATTCTAGCCGGGCCAGATGCAGGTGCCGCGCTGGAACACCTGAATTCAATGGGCATGTCCTGCACGACGGCGCAGGGCGATATTGGCGCCGCCTCGGCAATCAAGATGACGCGCTCCATCATGATCAAGGGGCTGGAAGCACTGGTTGTGGAATGCGTTCTTGCCGGGCGAAAGGCCGGTGTTGACGATATTGTTCTGGAGTCTCTCGACGTCAGCTTTCCCGGGTTTGGATGGCGCGACAGATCGGCCTATATGTTAGAACGGGTCATGACACATGGCGTTCGGCGCGCAGCCGAGATGCGCGAGGTCGCCCTGACCGTGGAAGAGTTGAACCTTGAAGGCCTTATGAGCACCGCAACCGCCGCGCATCAGGAAAAGATCGGCAACCTGAAACTGAATGCTGCCCGGATCGGCGAAGGCGATTATGCCAAACTTGCAGATGCGATCCTTGCGGCGCTGGAACAGCAAGGCCGGAATTGAAAGGAACCGAACCGTGACCGTAAAAAAGGAATATGACGATATTCCAGGCACATACGTCTTTGATGCGGACCGTTCGCGCGAAGGCTATCACCTGAATATGTTCTGCATATCGTTGCGTCTTGCTGAAAACCGGGCGGCGTTTCAGGCTGATGAGAGGGCCTATCTTGATCGCTATCCCATGACCGACGCCCAGCGTCAAAGCGTGCTGGACCGCGACTGGAACGAGATGCTGCGGTTAGGTGGCAATATCTATTACACATCGAAACTGGCCGCCAATGATGGCATCACGTTTCAGGAACTGGCCGCCAGAATGACCGGCGTCACGTCGGAAGAATACCGCGCGATGATGTTGTCGGGCGGGCGGTCAATCGACGGCAATCGCTATACATCTGAATGGGAAGGTAAGGACTGATGGCACGTATTACAGCCGGGGTCGGTTGCAGCCATGTGCCCGCGATCGGGGTCGCGATGGACACAGGCATTACCGAACAGCCCTATTGGAAACCCGTGTTTGAAGGGTTTGAAAAATCCCGCGAATGGATGGCCAAGCAGAAACCCGATGTGGTTTTTCTGGTCTATAATGATCACTGCACAGCCTTTTCGGCGGAAATGATCCCGACATTCGCCTTGGGATGCGCTGCCGAATTCAAACCCGCCGACGAGGGCTGGGGCCCCCGCCCGGTGCCTGTGGTCAAGGGGCATCAAAAGCTGGCCAGCCATATCGCGCAATCGGTGATCCTGGATGAATTCGACCTGACGATCATGAACGCGATGGAGGTGGATCATGGCCTGACCGTTCCGCTGTCACTGATGTTCGGGCAAGTTGACGAATGGCCCTGCCTTGTGATCCCGCTTTGTGTGAACGTAGTTCAGTATCCACCCCCGACAGGAAACCGCTGCTTCAACCTGGGCAAGGCGATCCGTCGGGCGATCGACAGTTATGATGAGGACCTGAATGTCGTCATCTTCGGCACCGGCGGCATGTCGCATCAGTTGCAATACAAGCGCGCCGGCCTGATCAATGCCGAATGGGATCAGCGCTTTCTTGATATGCTGACCGAGGATCCTGTCGCCGCCAGCAAAATACCGCATGTCGAATATCTGCGTGAGGCCGGATCGGAAGGTGTGGAAATGGTCATGTGGCATGTCATGCGGGGTGCGCTGGACGATGATGTAACCGAGGTGCACCGTCATTATCATGTGCCGGCATCGAACACAGCCGTCGGTCATATCATTCTGGAAAACAAGACGAACTGAGGACAGTCATGAGAGTTTGCATAGCTGGTGCCTATGGTGCCTTCGGGATCAAGCATCTGGATGCCATCGCCGCGATTGATGGTGTGAGCGTGACCAGCGTGATGGGGCCAACCCGCGCCAAGATCGACGCATTGGCCGCCGAGCGCGGAATCGGTCACGCCGCAACCGACATGGCCGATTGCCTGGCCCGCGACGATGTCGATGCTGTCATCCTGGCCACACCGACGCAACTGCACGCCGAGCAGGCAATTGCCTGCATGCGGGCGGGCAAGCCGGTTCTTGTCGAAATTCCCATGGCCGACAATCTGGCTGACAGTCAGGAAATCGTCCGCGTTCAGGAAGATACCGGCATTCTGTGCATGGCGGGCCAGGTGCGCCGGTTCAACCCGTCGCATCAGTGGATTCACAACAAGATCGTGGCCGGAGAGCTGAAAATCCAGCAGATGGATGTTCAGACCTATTTCTTCCGTCGATCGAACATGAATGCCAAGGGCGAACCGCGCAGCTGGACCGATCACCTGTTGTGGCATCACGCCTGCCATACCGTCGATCTGTTTCAATATCAGACCGGCGAAACCGTTTCGGAATGTTTTGGCCTTGAAGGGCCGCATCATCCCGAACTGGGGATCGCTATGGATATGTCGATCGGCATGAAAACGCCGTCAGGGGCCATTTGCACCTTGTCGCTGTCGTTCAACAATGACGGCCCTTTGGGGACGTTCTTCCGCTATATCTGCGATAACGGCACCTATATCGCCCGATATGACGACCTTTATGACGGCAAGGAAAACCCGATTGATCTGAGCGATGTCGCCGTTTCGAACAATGGCATAGAGTTGATTGATCGCGAATTTTTCGCTGCGATCCGCGAAGGGCGTCGTCCCAATGGCGATGTTCGCGATGTGCTGCCTGCCATGGAAACACTGGACCGGATCGAGCGTTCATTCAAATAGGCATAGGGGCTCGCAAACGCCGGGCTCGCTCCAGAACTCTGTTCAATTTCGGCGCGTGGCTGCGAAGAACCACGCGCCGCATATGTATCAGTTCGCAATCATGTGCAGACGATCCTTTATGATGCTGTTCGCATCCGACATGATCCGGTTGACCAGCTCGGCCACGGTCGGAATGTCGTGGATCAGCCCCATGACCATGCCGGCGCTCCAGACTCCGTAATTGATATCGCCCCGACGCTGCCCCTCGCGCCCACGCGTGCCGACGACAAGATCGCGAACATCGTCGAACGTGCAGCCGGCGGCCTCCATCTCGACCACCTTCTTGCTGATATCGTTTTTGACCACGCGCACTGTGTTCCGCATGGTGCGGAACATCAGTATCGTGTCACGCTCGTCCTGATCGACCATGGCCTGTTTGAAATTCTGGTGGGTATTGGATTCCTGCGTGGCGCAGAAACGGGTTCCCATGTTGATGCCATCGGCCCCCAAGGCCAGTGCGGCCACAAGGCCCCTGCCATCGCCGAACCCGCCAGAGGCAATCATCGGAATGCTGATCTTGTCCGCTGCGGCCGGGATCAGGATCAGGCCGGGAATGTCGTCTTCACCAGGGTGGCCAGCGCATTCGAACCCGTCGATGGATATAGCGTCGACACCCAGTTTTTGCGCCGAAACGGCATGGCGGACAGCGGTGCATTTATGAATGACCTTGACCCCATGCGCCTTGAAGTCGTCAATATGTTCGGCCGGGGCATAGCCGGCGGTTTCGACGATCTTGATACCGCTGTCGATGATCGCGCGGCGATATTCGGCATAGGGCGGAGGTGTGATCGTGGGCAGAATGGTCAGGTTTACCGCCAGTGGTTTGTCGGTCATTTTCTGGGCGCGGGCTATTTCTTTGGCCAGATCGGCGGGGGTTGGCTGGGTCAGCGCGGTAATGGTTCCCAGCCCGCCAGCGGCTGACACCGCGGCGGCCAGTTCGGCGACACCAACCCACTGCATGCCACCTTGCATGATCGGATGCTGTATTCCGAACAGCTCTGTAAATCGTGTTTTCATCGGTTTTCACTTCCACAATTAGCCGAGCATTCTGGCCGAGACGACCGGCCGAAACAAACGACGTTCTAATCACTGGACAGTAAAGACTGGAAGTCTTCAGTCAAGAGATACCGATGCCGCCCTGTCGAAACGACACCTCACTGATGTTGACTTATTTAGAACAGCGTCCCATACATATTCGATAAGCCAGCCTTAGCTATGTAAGGCTATTTATCAATTGTCGGCTGATTGATCCAGATATCGCCACATATTGCAAAAAGAAAAGTGAACGATGATCGTACCCCCTGACGCCAGGCTGAAACTCGACCCGCAGGACGAATACACGCATGTCCCCGAAGCGGCCTCTAACTATAACGAAAGCATGTATTTCAATGCCTTCGATCTGGCTGCAGGTGGCGGTGTGTGGATGCGTATCGGGAATCGGGCGAATGAAGGCCATGCCGAGGTATCCTGTTGCGTCTACCTGCCCGGCGGCGAAGTCGGGTTCATACACAGCCGCGCAGGCATATCCGACAACAAGGAGATGAATGCGGCCGGCATGCGCTTTGAGGTAATAGACCCCTTTCGGCGGCATATGGCGCGCTATGAAGGCGAACTTCTGGTGATGCAAAACCCGCTGGACATGGCCAACCCAAGCGTTGCCTTCAAGACCAACCCAAAGAAGCACGCCCTGATTGAACTGGAGTTCGAAGGCGTATCACCCATGTATGGCGGTGAAATCGTCAAGAAGGACGGCTCTCCCTATGATCTGGACCCAAAGACGGCAGTCTTCCGGGGGCACCTTGAGCAGCACGCGGTGGTGACGGGGCATATCACGGTAGACGGTCAAAAGATGACGCTGTCCAACGGCACCGGGTATCGCGATAAATCCTGGGGGCCACGGTTCTGGCACAGTTTCTTCTGGTATCGCTGGATACCCGTCACGTTCAACCGTGATTTCGGCTTTCTGTTGTCGGTCAACGGGCGCCCGGACAAGGCCCCGGTGATCAATGGCAATGTTATGCGCAATGGCGTTTTCGAACATATCGAGGCGGCAACAATCAAATCCGAATGGGACGCGGGGTATTACCATCGTGGCTTTGTAGCGAAAATCGAGACGGCAGAGCGATCATACGAGGTGACAGCAAGGGTGCGGTCGCTGATCCCCTTGCGGCACAAGGCGCAGGCGGGTCAGGATCCCGGCACGTTCACCCGTATTTCCGAAGCGCTGACCGAATATGAATGCGATGGAATGACAGCCTTGGGAATGTCAGAATTTTGCGATGTCGTCACCAACGGCATTCCCAAGTCGATCGAACAGGGGCACGACTGACCAAACTCTTTCAACATATCCTGACAGACAGAACGACCCGGGGACCAGAATGCGTATGTTTGAAGGACTGAAAGTCATAGATGCGGCTGGTTATATTGCGGCCCCGGCCGCAGCAACCATTCTTGCGGATTTCGGTGCTGATGTCATCAAACTGGAACCACCCGGCGAAGGAGATGGCTTTCGCAAGGTTTACAAGCTGCCCAATATGCCTGTGTCAGAACATAACTATATGTGGATGCAGGTTGCCCGCAGCCGGCGTGGAATTGCGCTCGATCTGCGGACACAGGCAGGCCAGGCAGTGTTGCATCGCCTGATCGAAGAGACCGACGTCTTCATCACGAACGCCCCTCCCCCGAGCCGAAAGCGCCTGGGAATCACCTATGATCAGTTGTCCGGTATCAACCCGCGTTTGATATATGGATCGTTGACTGGCTATGGCGAAACCGGCCCCGAGGCGGGCAGGCCCGGTTTTGATGCAACAACCTATTGGGCACGCAGCGGACTGACAGATATCGTGCGCACCTCTGCCGATGCCCCGCCCGCGAGTGCGGCCAATGGCATGGGCGACCAGCCCGCGGGCGCGATGCTGTTCGGCGGGATTGCGGCGGCGCTGTATCGGCGCGAACGCACCGGAAAAGGGGCGGAAGTCACGACATCCCTGATTGCCAACGGCGCCTGGGCCAATGCGATCATGATACAAGGGGCACTGGTCGGCGCCGAGGTTGAATACCGTCAACCCAGGACAGAGCCCAGAAACGCCCTGCAGAACTTCTATCTATGCGGCGACGGGCGGTGGTTCATTCTCAGCCTGATTGCCGAAGAAAAGCTGTGGCCTCTTTTCGCGGAACAGATCGGGCGCCCGGATCTGATCAGCGATCCAAGGTTTGCGCTGCTTCCTGATCGCCGGAAAAACGCGCGCGATCTGACGGTTGTTCTGGATCAGATTTTTCCGACCCGCAGCAGCGCGGAATGGCAAAAGCAATTTGACAGCATCGGGTTGACCGCCAGCGTAATCGCCAAGACAGGCGATGTCGCGCATGATCAGCAGATGCGCGCGGCAAAAGCCCTTCTGCCAGGAGAGGGCATTCCAGGAACGGGACTGACTGTCGACAGCCCTGTTCAGATATCAGGTGAAGAAAAGCGATTGCCACAGCGCCCGCCGGAGCTGGGCGAGCACAGCGAGGAAATCCTGCGGCAGGCGGGCTTTTCTGCCACCGAGATCGCGGAATTGCGCGCGGCCGGCGCTTTTGGCGCATAAGCAATGTCGGCACGTTCATTCCTGCGCGATCCAGCGCGGATTGTTGACCGAGAGCGCGGCCTTCAAAGAAGCGCGCAGGTGGTTGATCAATTGGGGGTCTGACAGCGACAACTGCCCGTCACGGATCGCGTCCGCAAGTTCATGCCTAAGGTCTTCCAGTTCGCCAGTATGTCCAAGCATGCAGGATAATGAGCGCCCCTCCTGGCGCTCGATATCATCGCGCAATTGAAGATCGCGCTGAACTTTTCTCAAGACATTGATCGTCACCAGCGTCTGAAAGCGATGATATCCTTCAAGCTCGGGCAGCAGCTTTTGCTCCAGATAGTCTGCCGCGGCCTGAACCAGAACATCATTAGATGGAACCGAGCTGCTCATACCGTTTCTCGCGTCTGACTTTGTGGGGTGATCGGGCTCATCGGTGCAGCGGTGCACCTGATCCGCCTTACGCAATTGATCAATCCGGCGACAACCACACGAAAGTCAGACCCGCGCATCAGGCAGCGCTTTCTACAAGTTCGAAAAAATCCCATAATGGCTCCTCCATCCTGCGCCCGATTGCGCACAGTTCGACGCCAGCCGGACGCCCATCCTGCGTTCTTGCCGTTCCGCGCCGAACACAGGAAATGGCCCATTTAAGATTCGCGAACGCCTCCCAGAACCGCACGTGTTTTGGATCGACTGGCGCCCCGCCCGAATTTTCATAGGCGCCGAACAGGTCATCGCGGCTTCCGAAGCCACCAACATGACCCTCGCCGCCGAAACGCCAGGTGCGCATGCACAGGACACCAAAATCCTGCACCGGATCGCCGATACGCGCGATTTCCCAATCCAGAATGCACCGAAGGCCGGTATCGGGGTCGACGATCAGGTTACCGGTTCGGAAATCGGCATGTGTCAGCGTCTGGCGCGAGGTCTGCGGCAGGTTTTCACGCACCCAACGAAGCGCATATTCAAACGCCGGATGCCCCAATTCCATATCGTCGATCACGCCGCCATACAGCGACAGTTCCTGTGCGGGGGTAAGCGTCTGCAGGAATCCCAGGTTGGTGGTCGGGGTGGCATGTATACGCGCCAATGCGACACCGCATTGGCCAGCCAACAAACGGCGCGCCGGCGCGAATGAAGCGTCACGTGTTATGCGCTTTCCCAAAGTTTCGCCATCAACCCGGACTGTGACATACCCATCGTCAAGCCCATCTTCCGGGGAGAGAACGCAGATCACTTCGGGGGTCTGAACGCCATTCATGGCCGCAGAAATCATCACAGACGCGTCTTCCTCGGCGCTGAGTTTCGGGGTTTTCCTTGCATCTGCACCTGCGGCGGGCCGAGCAGGGCCAGACTCTTCCGGCGTCGATGTCTGTTGCAGGATAAGTGCCTGACGCCCCTTTTCTGAAATCAGATCGAATGCCCATGTCAATTTGGTCGCACCCCCCGACAGGCGCACAAGATTTTCGACCCGTCCCGTAACGCCTGCGTGGCGCATCAGTGCGTTTTCCAGGGCCAGCGCGACATGTTCAACCTTCATAAAATGTTCCTGTCTTCCCGGACTGCAACGACACAGGTGCAGATCAAAGCGGCCAGCCGTGATCAAACCAGACCTGACATGCCCACATTATGAATGCATTACCGGAAAAGCGTGCTATTTGAAACGCTATATTAATTAGCTCGTATTGCGTTGCCAGCCCTGTATCCAACTGTACGAGCAACATTTGCAGCGAAGAGGACGCCGGTGACAAAAGTGCCCGAGAAAAACAGGACCGCAGCCAACATGATTGATCCGATCAAACTTGGCGGATTCTTGCGAGACAATGTAACGGATTTCGCGGGGGAAGCTGATGTCGTTCAGGTGGCCGGCGGCCAATCGAACCCCACCTTCATCGTCACCGCTGGCGCGAATAAATATGTTCTGCGCGCCAAACCGCAGGGCAAACTGCTAAAGTCCGCCCATGCCATTGATCGCGAATTTCGGGTCATGGGTGCGCTGCATGCCTCGGACGTGCCGGTTCCAAATGTACGCATCTTCTGTGAAGACCCCACAGTATTAGGCAGCGCATTTTATATCATGGATTTCGTCGATGGCCGCATTTTTGGCGATCAGACCCTTCCTGGTTTTGACGTGGCGGAACGCAGGGCGATGTATGAAGATATGAACCGCGTTATCGCATTGCTGCACGGCGTCGACTACAAGGCAATCGGCCTGCAGGATTTCGGACGCGACGGAAACTTTGTTCAGCGGCAGGTCGATCTGTGGACCCGGCAATACAGGGCCGCTGAAACCCGTTCGATCGAAGAAATGGAGCAGTTGATCCGGTGGCTGCCTGACCACATCCCCCCCCAGGGCGAGACATCAATCGTTCATGGCGATTTTCGTCTGGATAATGTCATTTTTCACAAGACCGAGCCCCGGATCATTGCAGTGCTGGACTGGGAGCTTTCAACCCTGGGCGATCCGCTGGTGGATTTTGCATATCATTGCATGACCTGGCGATTGCAGCTGGCCACGCGCAAATCGCTTGTGGGGATTAATCTTGAACCTTTGGGAATTCCGAATGAAGCCCAGCATGTAGCGAATTACTGCCGCCGCACCGGGCGCGACCATATCGCGAACTGGGATTTTTACATGGCGTTCAACATGTTCCGCCTTGCCGCCATTCAACAAGGTATTGCCAAACGTTTTCTCGATGGGAATGCCGCGCATCCACGCGCAGGCGAGGTTGCTGCGGCAGTTCAGTCGAGCGCGCGTGCTGGTTGGGCTGCTGCCTTGCAGGCCCAATGCTGAACCACGATCCTGCATCATAAGAAACGGCGCCCGAGCCAAGGCCCGCGCGCCGTTTCCATATTGCGTTTCTTAGTTGCGGAATAACATCTTTGCCCGACAACCGCGATCAGCTGGACATGTGCATGCCACCGTCGATACCCAGATTTTGGCCCGTGATATACGATGCCGCATCAGACAACAGGAATGCCACCGGCTTTACCACTTCGGACGGTTGCGCCCAATAACCGCGCGGGATGCGCGCCAGCATACCGTCACGGAATTTTTCGCCGCGTACGACCTCGGTCATAGGGGTCTCGACGACGCCGAAGGACACGGAATTGGACCGGATGCCATAGCGCGCCCATTCCTTGGCCGCCGTCATCGACATGCCGAACATGCCGCTTTTGGCCGCTGCATAGTTGATCTGGCCGATGGAGCCGCTCTTGCCTGCAATCGACGAAACAAAAATGATGGAACCCGCATTCTTGTCGCTCTCGCCAGACCGCTGAATGATCGCGCGGCCAACGGCCTGGGTCCACAGGAACGCGCCCTTCAGATGAACATCGACCACGCTGTCCCACTGCTGCTCAGTCATCTTTGCGATCATGGCGGGGCGGACGATACCGGCATTGTTGACCAGGCCGGTCAGAACCACACCCTTCTGCGTCAGCGCTGCAACGGTGTCGGACGCAAAGCTTGAATCAGACACATCGCCGACGAAGGTTTCCACATTCGGCGTGGCATCCTTCAACGCCTTCAGCCCATCGCCATTCATATCAACGGCGATGACACTTCCACCCAGCGTCACGATCTGCTCGGTCAGGGCTTTGCCAATCCCTTGGGCCGCGCCGGTCACAATGATTGTCTTGCCCTTGAGTGTTACGAATTCATCCATAGTGCGCTCCAGTCGAAAAATTTGCCGTTTGTGATACTGTCCCTACCGTGAACAGGTCGGATTGATACAGCGTTTCATATGGCAGCGCATTCTTAAAGGGTAGAGACAATCGTGCCAAAAAGACATTTTTCGCATGCAGGCGCGACCAGGCTGCGGCAACCGGCCGAAGAGAATGATCCGACGGCGAACCCTTCTGCGCGATATTCAACCGATATAATTGCCCAAAATAATATATCAGAATGACTTGCGACCGGCCGAAAGCAACGTCACGCGGCCGAATATCAGTTGTTGAGGAGGAATGGCGCGCTGGGGAGGATTCGAACCCCCGACCCCTTGATTCGTAGTCAAGTACTCTATCCAACTGAGCTACCAGCGCGTGGAGGCGTGATTTAGCGGCGGGGTGCGGGGTTTGCAAGGGGGAAAAGGCAAATCATTCTGCGGCACGTTCCAAAACCGCTTCGCCCTTGGGCAGACGGATCACGAAAATCGTGCCGCCCTCGTCCGAACGCAAAAGGTCCAGCCGGCCGCCATGTCCACGGATCAGGTCGGCTGAAATTGCCAGCCCCAGACCAGTGCCGCCCTTGCGGCTGCCACCCTGAAAGGGCTGGAACAGATATTCACGGGCGCGCGGCGGCAGGCCGGGACCGGTATCCGTGACATAGATCATCCATTCGTGTTGATCTTCGTCTGCACGAATGCTGATCTCGCCGGGCTTGCCATTCGCCATGATGGCCTGCCGTGCGTTGCGGATCAGATTGACCAGCACCCGATACAGCTGCTCTGCATCCGCGCGCAGTATCATGCCGCCCGGCACGTCTTCACTGAAACTTATGTCATACTCGCCGCTGGCCAGCCGTTCCCCTTCGACGACATCGTTGACGATGCTGGCCAGACCGACCCGGTTCAGGCGCGGCGGAGGTTCTTCCGCCTTGCCAAAGGTCAGGGTGGTTTCGCATAATGACACCGCCCGCGAGATTGACCCCAGCATCTTGGGCATGGCCCGTTTCACCATCGGGTCATCACTTTGCTCCATCCTGTCGGCGAACAGTTGCGCCGTGGTCAGTATGTTGCGCAGATCGTGGCTGATCTTGGCAACGGCCCCTCCCAGCTGTGCCAGGCGTTCCTTTTGCCGCAGGGCCGCAGTCAGCTGGGTTTCCATGGACTGAAGCGCCTGTTCGGCCTCTCGCAATTCACGCACATCCGATGTGGGCGTGATGATGCGGCGGGCATCTTCGGGCGCGCTGGCATAGCTTTGCATGGCCTGAACGACGCGTTTGATCGGCGTGACCAGAATACGGCGCACAGCCAGAAACAACAGCACCGCCACAATGGCCGAAATGACTGCTGACAGCGCCAGAATCCGCAACCCGTAATCAATCATCGCCGTGCGCAGGTCTGCCGTGTCCATCGTGACCTCGATCATCAGGCCCGCCTTTTGCACCGGGTCGCCCATCACGCGGATGATCCGGTTTTCTGGGTCGACCAGACAGGCGACCGCATCGCGGATCAGCTGGAACGAACTGGCGTTGCGCAGGTCATAGCTGCGATAGACCGGCCCGGGAATCGGGGATGACAGCACCAGTTCGCGCGCCTGATCGCGTTGCAATACAACGTTGAACACACCGGCATTGGTCAGCAGTTCCCTTTCCAGCGCATCGTCGATCATCCCGTCTGCAGCCAGCACAGACAACGATGCGATCTGTGCCCGTTCCAGCCGGGACAACAGGAAATCCTGACGGAATCGCGCGATCGAGGGCACGAAAATCATCACCTCGGCCAGCATCACGAAGGCCATGGTCAGCATCAGGAAACGCCCCGACAGGGTATTCAGCACTTTGCCCATTCTTTGCCCCCGGGGGGCCTAGGGCAGAATCTTCTGCACCGTTCTGACCGCCCGTTTGACCCAAGGATTATCAAATAACTTGGGAGAGAAATAGGCACCAGCTGCGCGCTTGTTAAGTTCCCCCAGCGTTGGATAGGGCGCAACCATATTGGCCACCGCACCAACCTTCAGCCCGTTGGCGATGGCCAGAGCCCAGATCCCGATCAGATCGCCCGCGCCTGCGCCCACAATCGACGCGCCCACCGGACGCCCCGCCGCGATCATTACCTTTATGCCGCCCGCGGTCTTGCCCGTGGCCACCGCGCGGTCATTTGCGGCCATGTCGGCCCGGGCGACGGTCAGCCTGTCGCCATATTTCGCGCGCGCCTGCGCCTCGGTCAGGCCGACCTGTGCCAGCTCGGGATCGGAATAAGTCACCCAGGGGATATGATCGTTGCGCGCCTTCGACGGCAGGCCCAAAAGGGCCGAACGGATGATAATGCCGGCGTGATACCCGGCAACATGGGTGAATTGCAGCCCGCCCGCCACATCGCCCATTGCATAGACCCGCCGGTTGCTGGTGCGCAGCCCGGCATCCACCTTGACGCCCGTGCGGGTGGTTTCCACCCCCGCCGCATCCAGATTCAGCCGGTCGATATTAGGCTTGCGCCCGACGGCAATCAACAAATGCGTGCCGGTATGCCGCGTGCCGTCGTCGGTTTGCACCGAAATCGCACCCGCCTGCCCGCTGATCTGCGCCGCCTGTCGGCCTTCGACAATTTGCACACCTTCGCGCCGCAGATGATCCAGCACCACGGCGGCCATATCCGGATCATCCTTGCCCAGCGCACGGGCGCCTTCGATAACCGTCACCTGACAGCCCAGCCGCACATGCGCCTGCGCCATTTCCATGCCGATCGGCCCGCCACCAATGATGATCAGATGGCCGGGGCGATCGCGCAGATCGAAGATGGTTTCGTTGGTATCATGCGGCACCCCGTCCAGCCCCGGGATCGGCGGCACCAGCGGCGATGACCCGGTGGCGATGACGAAGCGGCGCGCAGTGATGGTGTCCCCACCCGCCTGCACCTGCCGGGGCGAAACGAATTTGCCCCAGTCGCGGATGACCTGCACGCCCAGCCCTTCGAACCGTTCCTGACTGTCATGCGGGGCAATCGCCGCAATCACGCTGGCCACATGATCCTTGGCTGCGGCATAATCCACCTGCGGTGTAACCGGCGCGACCCCGAACCGCGCCCCGCGCAGCGCCTGTGCCTTTGTGCCCGCCGCCAACAGCGCCTTGGACGGCACACAGCCATAGTTCAGACAATCGCCACCCATCTTGTGGCCCTCGATCAAAACCACGCGCGCGCCCATCTGAACCGCCCCGGCCGCAAGCGCCAGACCGCCGGAACCGGCCCCGATGATGCACAGGTCAGTCTTGATATCCGCCATGATCTACAGTTCCTTTCGGCCACGCAGGGCCTTTATGATGATCGGCAGGGCGGCCAGCGCGCACAGCCCCAGAATTGGCCCCAGTATCTGCGGCTGAAAAATAATGCCAAGGTTCGGAGTTTCACCCCGCGCAAAGACTTCGCCCAACCCCGCGCCCACCCAAGTATAGACGACGCCACCGGGAATGATCCCGAAGAATGTGGTAAATATGAACCGCCCCACATGCACGCCAACCAAAGCCGGCAGAATGTTGGCTACGAAAAACGGCACCGCCGGCACCAGCCGGATCAGAAACAGCATCGAAAGCTCGTTCTCGGCCAGCGCCGCCTTCATCTGGCCTATCCGGCCCGGGTTTGCCTCCATCCGTGCGGCCAACCGGTCGCCCAGCCCCCAGCGCGCGGCCAGAAAGATCGCCGTGGCCCCGATCGTGGCGGCCGTGACATTGAACAGCGCCCCGGGAAACAGCCCGAACAGAAATCCGCCGGTCAGCGTGGCCAGCGTGGCCCCTGGCAAGGAAAACGCCACGATGACGATATATGTGCTCATGAAGGCCAGCACCGTCCAAAGGTAATGCGCATCACGAAACGCAATCAATGCCTCGCGGTTTTGGGCAAGCGCGTCGAATGTCAGGTGATCGCGCAGCGTCGCCGCGCCGATAATGGCTGCCACCCCGATCACGATCAGCGGCACAAATCGTGCCCGCCCGGCCTTGCCTGCCTGCGCCGTATTGCCCATCGGCTGTTCCTGTTCTGGTTTCATCGCCGGGGCAAGATGTGCCAAGCTTGTCTCTGGCGACAGCCCCCTCACGCGGCCTTGATCCGCAGTGATGTTCAGACCTGCATAGCGCCGATTTCAGAGCGTTTTTGTAACATGGCACATTTTGGCTGTGCAAATTGTTGCAGATTTTCCCCGTTGAACGAATTGACTTGCCCAAGCCAAGCCCCTAAAGGACGGGCTTCAAGCATTCACGGCCCTCGAATCCACTATGGTTCGGGCCAGACGAGACGGAGCGAAGCGCGATGAAACGCACCTATCAACCCAGCAACCTTGTGCGCAAACGGCGCCACGGCTTCCGCGCGCGCATGGCGACCAAGGGCGGGCGCAAGATTCTGAACGCACGCCGTGCACGCGGTCGCAAGACACTCTGCGCATAAGGTCTGCCGAAAGGCATAGCGAATGACACCGCCGACGGCACAGGTGGCAGGCGATACGCCGGATGCCGCAGTTGTGCCGCCGGCGGTTTCCATTTGTCTGCAAACCTTGACCAAACGCGCCGATTTCCTGCGCGCGGCACGGGCGCAACGGCAGGCGATGCCCGGCTTCGTGTTGCAGGCCCGCCAGCGTGATGCAGATGAAGCCCTTCCCCATCTGACCCGGATCGGGTTCACCTGCTCCAAAAAGGTTGGAAATGCCGTCGCGCGCAACCGCGCCAAACGCCGCCTGCGCGCCATAGCGCGCAGCATTTTGCCGCAGCATGGCCAGCCCGGTTGGGACTATGTTCTGATCGGTCGCGCCGGCGCCACGGCCATGCGCCCCTATCTGGAACTTGAAACCGATCTGCAACGCGCGCTGGACAAGATCCACGGAATTGCCCGATGACCCCCCTCGCCTATCTGCTGTCCCTTCCCGTTCGCGCCTATCGGCTGACGTTGTCACCCTGGGTCGGACATAGCTGCCGTTATCAGCCGTCCTGTTCAGCCTATGCACTGGAAGCGCTCGAAAAACATGGGGGGCTGCGCGGCGGATGGCTGACCCTGCGCCGCATTGGCAGGTGCCACCCCTTGGGTGGATCGGGGTATGATCCCGTGCCGCCGCCCCGGGACAACTAATCCGTTCATGCCCGTTGAAAACGCGCAATGAGTATTTGGACCAAGAAGATGTGAACAGGAGCTGTCCACTCACCTTGGCTAAAATACTCCCGCCGGAGGCGCAGGCCGCAATTGCAACGCCCCTTGCCGGTTCGCCACAACTCTACTAAGCCCGTTTCATGCTTGATGAAGCCGATGAGATCCACCCGCTGTTCCACGGCGCCCCACAGGGCACCGAATTCAAGAAGCTGCGCAAACGGATCATCCGCCATGTGCGCGAGGCTGTCGAACAATACGGCATGATCGAGCGCGGCGCGCGCTGGCTGGTCTGCCTGTCAGGCGGCAAGGACAGTTATACGATGCTGGCGGCCCTGTATGAGCTGCAATGGCGTGGATTGCTGCCGGTGGAGCTTCTGGCCTGCAATCTGGATCAGGGTCAGCCGGGGTTTCCGGCAACCGTACTGCCCGAATTTCTGCGGCGCATGGGTGTGCCGCACCGGATCGAATATCAGGACACCTATTCCATCGTCATGGACAAGGTGCCGCAGGGGCGAACCTATTGCGCGCTGTGTTCACGTCTGCGGCGGGGCAATCTGTATCGCATCGCGCGCGAGGAAGGTTGTTCGGCAGTGGTTCTTGGCCATCACCGCGACGACATCCTGGAAACCTTCTTCATGAATCTTTTCCATGGCGGACGGCTGGCCACCATGCCGCCAAAGCTGATCAACGAGGAGGGCGATCTGTTTGTCTATCGCCCGCTTGCCCATGTGGCCGAAGAGGACTGCGAAAGATTTGCGCGCGCGATGAATTATCCGATCATCCCCTGCGATTTGTGCGGCTCGCAAGACGGGCTGCAGCGGCAACAGGTCAAACAGATACTTGATGTTTGGGAAAAGAACAGCCCCGGTCGCCGCCAGGTAATGTTTCGCGCGCTGATGAATGCGCGCCCTAGCCATCTGCTGGACCCCAGGCTGTTCGATTTCGCAGGTCTTGTGCGTCAACCGGGCGCATTCGATGAAAATTCCACGCAAATTCCAGACCTGCGTTAACTTCACACTCATCGCTGGCCGCCATCCTGCACATGTCCTGGCCCTGACTGCCGGGTCAGAACAAGGACGCTTGCCGATGACTCTGTCGCCCGGTCCAATTTTTGCCCATGTCCGCCCGGCCCTTTTGTCGGCATTGACAGGGCCACAGGTCGTCGGTTGCATTCCCGCCTTGACCTTGGCTGCGTTCTGGCTGGGCGGCGAACGGGCGCTGCTGATTGCGGCGCTGGCCCTGCCCCTGCTGCTGATGCTGGCACAAACGCAAATGCGCGCCGGGCAATCGAACAGTCGCCTGTCATCCCGTGGCAGCCTGGCCCAGGCATTGCAGCGTGATCTCGCCGCCCCTTCTGGCATGGTGACCAGCGCGATCGCCATCGCGCTGGAGGATCTGACCGACCTGTCTGACCGACATGGAAGCAAGGCTGCGCAACATGCGCTGTCCATGGCCGAACAGCGCATCAGATCGGCCCTGCGCGGTGGCGATACCGTTGCGCGGCTTGGCGATACCGTCATTGCGGTGGCTCTGGCCCCCATGCGGCTGGGGGATCTGGAAACAGTCCTGCAAATCTGCTGTCGGTTGCAGGATGCCATACGCGAACCGATCAGCCTGGATGGGGGCACGGTTCACTTGTCCAGCAGCATCGGGTTCTGCCTGCAAAGCCGCAGCCCGGCGCCGGATGGCACAACGCTTCTGGCTGCCGCCGAGGCCGCGATGAAAGAGGCGCAAAATAACGGTCCCGGCGCCATTCGTGCCTATTCATCCGAGATCAAACTGGTGTCACCCGGTCGTCGCGACCTGACGGATGATATTGCCGCCGCCCTGGAGGCAGGGCAGATCCGCCCGTGGTTTCAGCCCCAGATCTCGACCGACACCGGCGCGGTATCGGGCTTTGAAGCGCTGGCGCGCTGGACGCATCCAAGGCTGGGCCAGATCGCGCCGGCTGATTTCCTGCCGGCGATGGCGCGCGCCGGACTGTCCGAACGGTTGAGCCGCGAGATGCTTTTTCACGCTTTCAACGCTCTTCGTTGCTGGGACAGGGCCGGCCTTGCGGTCCCAAGCATCAGCGTAAACTTTTCCAGTGAAGAGCTGCGCAATCCGCGCCTGCTGGACCGTATAACATGGGAGTTGGACAGGTTTGATCTGTCCCCCGACCGGCTGACGGTCGAAATTCTGGAAACCGTCATGTCTGATGCCGGCGATGACATCGTCATCCGCAACATCGCCGCATTGGCCGATCTGGGCTGCGGCATTGATCTGGACGATTTTGGCACCGGCCATGCCTCGATCGCCGCGATCCGGCGTTTTGCCGTGCGTCGCCTGAAAATCGATCGCTCGTTCATCACCAATGTCGACCGGGACCGCAACCAGCAGGATATGGCGGCGGCAATCCTGACCCTGGCAGAGCGGCTTGGTCTGGAAACCGTGGCAGAGGGGGTCGAGACGGCGGGCGAGCACGCGATGATGGCACAGTTGGGTGCGGATCATGTTCAGGGGTTCGCCGTGGCGCGCCCCATGCCCTTTGAGGAAACACTGGCGTGGATTTCACAACATCACGAAAAACTGACCCCCAGCGGCCTGCCCGGGCGGCGAACCGGCTGACGGATCGCAGCGCGAAACCCGAAAACCGCTTGACCTTCCCGCCCCCGTTCTGTTGAACCTCCATCACCTTCCCAAGGACAGATGGCGCGCTTTATGGACGATCAGAACAAAAACCTCATCTTCGCGACGGTCCTCAGTTTTCTGGTGATACTGGTCTGGTTCTTCGCCTTCCCGCCGAAGCCCGTTGATACCCCACCAACCCAGACCGTTTCCGAACAGGCTGCCGGCGCACCGGCATCGGTTGCCCCGCCTGTCACTGCACCATCCGGCGCGGCCCCTGGTCCGGGGGCGGCCAATGCCGCCGAAGAATCCGCTCCGCGGATCAAGATCGACACCCCTCGGCTGACCGGCTCGCTGTCCCTGCTGGGCGGGCGTATGGATACGCTGGCGCTCAAGGATTACCACGAAGAGCTTGATCCGACATCGCCCAATGTCACGCTGCTGTCATCGGCCAGCGCCGAACATCCCTATTACGCCGTTTATGGCTGGGGTCCGGCCGGCGATCTGGATGCGGCCGACCTTCCCGGCCCTGACACGCTTTGGTCTATCGAGCGCGGCGGGGATCTTATTCCCGGCCAATCGGTCGCCCTGCGGTGGGACAATGGCAAAGGCTTGATATTCCACCGGGAAATCGCGGTTGATGACAATTACATGTTCTCGATCACCCAGCGTGTCGAAAATACGACGACTGCGCCGGTGCGGATGTTCCCCTATGGCATTGTCGCCCGTTTCGGCGAAATACCGAAAAGCAATTTCTTCATCCTGCATGAAGGGGTGGTCCGGCAGGCCGACAATGAACTGAAAGAAATCAAGTATAAGAAGATGCCTGACATGGATGTCAGTCCGACCGAAGGCAGCCCTGCGGACACGGCACAGGTCGCTGAGAATGGCTGGATCGGGTTCACGGATAAATACTGGATGACGGCCCTGATCCCCAACCCGGGTCAGGCCTTTACGGCGGTTGCCAAATATGTGCCCGGCGCCGAGATTTATCAGGTGCAGACCCGCTTGCCGGTGGTCACGGTCGCTGCGGGTGAAACCGCGCAGTCGCAGACGATGCTGTTTGCCGGCGCCAAGGAATGGGAAACCATCCGCCATTATCAGAATGATACCGGCATTTACCGCTTTATCGATTCGATTGACTGGGGCTGGTTCTTTTTCCTGACCAAGCCGATCTTCTGGGTTCTGCATTTCCTGCATGGATTCATCGGCAACATGGGCTGGTCGATCATCGCCCTGACACTGTTCTTGAAGGCGCTGTTGTTCCCGCTGGCCTATAAATCCTATGTCTCGATGGCCCGCATGAAGGAATTGCAGCCGGAAATCGAAAAGCTCAAGGAACGCGCCGGCGAGGATCGTCAGAAGTTGCAGCAGGAAATGATGCAGCTTTACAAAGCCAAAAAGGTGAACCCCGCGGCGGGATGCCTGCCGATGCTGTTGCAGGTGCCGATCTTCTTTTCGCTCTACAAGGTGATCTTTGTCACGATCGAACTGCGCCACGCGCCCTGGCTTGGCTGGATCCGTGACCTGTCTGCTCCCGATCCGACCTCGATCCTGAATCTGTTCGGGCTGTTGCCCTATGCGCCGCCCTCGCCCGACAGCATGATTGCCATCGTATCACTGGGCGTGCTGCCGATCCTGTTGGGGATTTCCATGTGGCTGCAGCAAAAACTGAACCCGGCCGCAACTGATCCGTCGCAAGCGATGATCATGGGCTGGATGCCTTGGGTGTTCATGTTCATGCTGGGCCGTTTTGCCAGCGGGCTGGTGCTGTACTGGATCACGAACAATACCATCACGTTCATCCAGCAATATATCATCATGCGCAGCCATGGTCACAAACCGGATGTGTTTGGCAATATCCGCTCGACTTTCCGCCGCAAGTCCAAGGCGGGCACGAAGTAACGGCGCGACCCGTCCCGGTTCGGGGCGGGTCGCATGCCGGACCAACGCTGGCCAGAGGTTCCGACATGCAACTGCCCTTTCCCCTGGCCCAAGAGCCTGACGAACCAACCATCGAGCTTGGCCGAAAATTGTTTGCCGGTGACACAGAGTTCGTGAAGGGCGTGGTGGCCATGGACGGTCTGCCCCCCGCCGACCGGCTTGAGGTCTGTTTTGCCGGGCGGTCCAACGTCGGAAAATCAAGCCTTATCAACGCGCTGACCGGGCGAAAAGGGTTGGCGCGGGCATCGAACACCCCCGGCCGGACGCAGGAAATCAATTTCTTCACCCAGGGCCCGGATCTGTTTTTGGTCGATCTGCCCGGCTATGGCTATGCCGAAGCGCCGGTTGCCGTCGTCGCAAAATGGCAGCGCCTGTTGCGAGCCTATCTGTCGGGCCGCCAAACCCTGCGCCGGGCCTTTGTGCTGATTGATGCCCGCCACGGCGTCAAGGCCGTGGATGAAGAGATCATGACGTTGCTGGATCAGTCGGCCGTGACCTTTCAGGTGGTCATGACCAAATGCGACAAGAAAGCCGCCGCCGTTCTGGACAAGACGCTGGATCAGGTGCGTGCCGCTTTGGCCAAACATCCGGCCGCCTATCCCGAAATCGTGGCGACAAGCGCCGAAAAGGGCGAAGGCATCGCGACGTTGCGCGCTATCATCGCCGCGCTCGATTAGGCTGGCACTTGCTGCCCCCGCCCCGCCCGTTTACCACTGATCGCCAAAGGACCGTTGCCATGAAAAAGCAGGACGCCATGAATCGCGACCCCATCGCCACCGCCCGCACCCTGTCCGAGGCCGTGCCTTATCTGCAGCGCTATGATCAGGCCACGGTCGTGGTCAAATTCGGCGGCAATGCCATGGGCGACGATGCGGCGATGGATACCTTCGCGCGCGATATCGTTCTGATGCAGCAGGTAGGCGTGAATCCGGTTGTCGTGCATGGCGGCGGGCCGATGATCAACGAAATGCTGGATCAACTTGGCATCAAGTCGGACTTCGTGCGGGGCAAGCGCGTGACCGATGCCGCAACCGTGCGCGTGGTTGAAATGGTGCTGTCAGGCCTGGTCAACAAGCGGATCGTGCAGGCGATCAACGGTCAGGGCGGCAAGGCGGTCGGGCTGTCGGGCAAGGACGCAAACCTGATGATCTGCGACCAGACCAATCCCGATCTGGGTTTTGTCGGCACCCCGGTCGAGGTCAATACCGAGGTGTTGCGCCATCTGCACAAGGCCGAGATGATTCCGGTCGTCGCCCCGTTGGGAATGGGGCGCAACGGGGAAACCTTTAACGTGAACGGCGATACCGCGGCGGGCGCCATCGCGGCGGCGCTCAAGGCTGACCGGCTGTTGCTGCTGACCGATGTGTCGGGGGTCAAGGATGCCAGCGGTCAGGTCGTGACCGAGTTGACCCCGCAACAGATCATCGAGTTGACCGAACAGGGTGTGATTGCGGGGGGAATGATCCCCAAGACCGAAACCGCGCTGGATGCGATCGCAGGCGGTGTGCGTGCCGTGGTCATTCTGGACGGGCGCGCGCCCAATGCCTGTTTGCTGGAACTGTTTACCGAACATGGGGCTGGGTCGCTGATCCGCACGCCGCGTTGATCGCGGATGCCGCTGCGCCTGATTCTTGTTCGCCACGCCAAGTCGAGCTGGGATAACCCCCTGCAAGACGATCATGACCGCACGCTGAATGCGCGGGGTCGGCTGGCGGCACCTGCCGTGGCACAATGGTTGGCAGCGCGGGGGTATCATCCCGCGCAGGTCATATGCTCTACCGCCCGGCGAACCCAGGAGACATGGGAGCGCATGGCCCCGGCCTTCGCCCCCGACACACCGCTGCGGCGTGAACCGGCGTTATATCACGCATCTGCGGACCGAATGCTGGCAGTGCTGCGCGGCTGTTCGGCCTCACCTGTGTTGATGCTGGGACACAATCCCGGCATTGCCGAGTTTGCCGTGCGCTTGTTGGCCGTGCCGCCCACCCATCCGCGATTTTTCAGCTATCCGACCTGCGCCACGCTGGTTGCAGAATTTGACGTCGATGACTGGGCCGATCTGCGGTTTGGCAGCGGCCGCGCACTGGATTTCGTCGTGCCGGGCGATCTGGGCACGGATTAGTGGCCCAGAATCTGGCTGAGGAACAGCTTGGTCCGATCTGATTTCGGGTTGTTGAAGAATTCTTCGGGCTCGTTCTGTTCGACGATCTGCCCTTGATCCATGAAGATCACCCGGTTCGCCACCTGACGGGCAAAGCCCATCTCATGCGTGACGCACAGCATTGTCATGCCTTCTTCTGCAAGCTGGATCATGGTTTCCAGTACTTCCTTTATCATCTCGGGGTCCAGGGCCGATGTGGGTTCGTCGAACAACATGATGCGGGGCTTCATGCACAGTGACCGGGCGATTGCCACGCGCTGTTGCTGGCCGCCCGACAACTGACCGGGATATTTATTGGCCTGTTCGGGGATCTTGACCTTGGTCAGGAAATGCATGGCGATTTCTTCGGCCTCTTTCTTGGGCGTTTTACGCACCCAGATCGGGGCCAGCGTGCAGTTTTCCAGAATCGTCAGATGCGGGAACAGGTTGAAATGCTGGAACACCATTCCGACTTCTGACCGGATTTTATCAATGTTTTTCAGATCATTGGTCAGTTCGACCCCATCCACGATGATCTTGCCCGCCTGATGTTCTTCCAGCCGGTTGATACAGCGGATCAACGTCGATTTTCCTGATCCCGAAGGCCCGGCGATGACAATGCGTTCACCCCGGTTCACAGTCAGATTGATGTCACGCAGAACGTGGAAATTGCCATACCATTTGTTCATCTGCGATATCTCGATCGCAACTTCGTCGAGAACCTGCAGCTTGCTGCGATCCACGGCGCGGTCGATGGCTGAGTCTGACATGATGCCCCCTTAGCGGTGATCTGTGGCGAGCTTGCGCTCCAGATATTGCGAATATTGCGAAATCGAATAGCAGACGATGAAGAACAGCAGGGCGGCAAAGCCCAGCAATTCCCAATAGACGCCGAACCATTCGCTTGTGTTCATGATCCGCTGGCGGGTCATGCCAAGAATATCGGCCATCGAGATGATCGAAACCAGCGTTGTATCCTTGAACAGGCCCAGCGCGATATTCACGATCGACGGAATAGAGATTTTCAGTGCCTGTGGCAGGATGATCAGCCGCATCGCCTGCCAGTAATCCAGCCCCAGCGCATCGGCGGCCTCGTACTGGCCTTTGGGCAGGGCGGCCAGCCCGCCCCGTATGGCCTCGGCGATATAGGCCGAGGCAAACAGGGTGATCATTATGATGACGCGGATGATCAGGTCGAAATCGACCCCCCCAGGCAGGAAAAAGCCCAGCATGACCGAGGCCACGAACAACAACGTGATCAGCGGCACCCCGCGCACGAATTCAATGATGATGACGCACAGCCCCTTGATAAAGGGCAGATCCGATTTTCGGCCCAGCGCCAGCGCGATGCCCAGCGGCAGTGACAAGGACAGACAGGTGGTGCCAAGGATGAAATTCAGCAAGAAGCCACCGATGCTGCGGCTTTCGACCGGTTGCAGCCGGATCGTCGCGATACTGTCCAGAAGGGCAACCACCGGCCCGCCCAGCACTATCGAGACCACAACGAACACGATTAGGGCCGCAACGATGGCACCAAAGAACGACCGGCTTTCAAGGGCGCGAAACACCAGCCAGGACAGCAGGATCGTTGCGATCGTGAACAGCGGCACCCAGATCGACCCGCCCCAGATCAGCCAATAGGCCAGAAACGGATACAGCGCCGTAAACCATAGCAGCCGGCGGGGCAATTCGCTGAAAAGCACCGGCGCGGCTGCCAGCAGCAGCAAGAAGAAAGCCATTGTCGGGCGGATCAGCAAATTCGAGGGATAGCTGCCGAACAGCAATTGCGGCCACCGCTCGCGGATCACCGCGAAACAGCCGCCCGTCGCGCCATCCAGCGCCGCGCGGCAATCGCGGATCGAGTCGCCAGACCAGACGCCGTTGAACAGCCATGGAACAACCGATGCCAGCAAGACATAGATCACATAAAGCGACAGCAGGGTCATGATCGTATTGGGGATCGTCGAAAACATGTTCTCGCGCAGCCATTTCACAAGCCCGCGCTGCGTAACCGGCGGCTCTGCCTGCGGCAGCATTTCATTCCGCACGAAGGCGATGGCGTGAGTATCCGACATCCTAGCGCTCCTTCAGTTTGACGGAATTGTTATACAGGTTCATCACCAGTGAGATCAGAAGCGAGATCGTCAGGTAAATTGCCATGATCAGCAGAACCGCCTCGAACGACCGGCCGGTCTGGTTCAGCGTAACCCCACCCAGCGTGCCCATGATATCGGGATAGCCGATGGCAGCAGCCAGCGAGCTGTTCTTGGTCAGGTTCAGAAACTGCGATATCAGCGGCGGGATGATCACCCGCAACGCCTGTGGCAGGATGACCAGCCCCATGATGCGGCGGGGCCGCAGGCCAAGGGCGGCGGCGGCCTCGGTCTGGCCCTTGCTGACAGACTGAATGCCACCGCGCACGGTTTCGGCGATGAACGCCCCGGTATACAGCGACAACGCCGCCCACAGCGCGATCAGCGCCCCGGTCAACTGTACGCCGCCCTGAAACGTGAATGCCCCGGGTCGCGGGTAATCGAGCGTAATTGGCTGTCCCATCACGAAAAAGGCAAGCAGCGTTGGAATCACGAAAAGCGCCAGCATCACAGGCATCACCGGCAACAGCCGCCCCGTGCGAAACAACAGCCGCCGCGCATACCAGCGCCATCCCAGCATGGCCGTAATCGACGCCAAGAACACCATGACAACAACCGACGAACCAGCCCCCCACACGGGTGCAGGCGCGAAAATGCCCTGATTGGTAAAGGCGAACGCCCCGAATTTCATCGTGGCGGCGGGATTGTCCCCCTTGAAGGCCAACGGATTGGGAAAGCTGTAGGCAAAAATCGAAATCAGGATCACGATCCAGATCAGCACCGGCACATTGCGGAAAATCTCGACATAGGCCGCCATAAGCTTGGCGACGATCCAGTTTTTCGACAGGCGGGCAATGCCGACGACAACGCCGATCACGGTAGCCGCAAGGCACCCAAGAAAGGCCACAAGCAATGTGTTCAGAACGCCGGCGATGGCAACACGCAAGTGGGTGTCTCGGCTGTCCAATTCGATCAGTTTGGGAGAGATGTCATAGCCTGACGGCTCTAGCAGGAACGCATAGGAAATATCCTTGCCCTGAGTTTGCATGTTCACATAGGCGTTGTGACCCAGCCAGAAGAACAGGGCAATCACGGCCCCCAGCGCGATGACCTGAAAGGTATAGCCGCGATACCGTTTGTCGTTCAGCAACATCGCGGGCGTGAAACCTGACCTGCGCATTGGTTCGGCTGTCACTGACATTCAATAGCCCCCTGTCATGAAAGGTCTTGTTCGTGGATCAGGTCATGACCGATCTGATCTGCAAATATCGGGGGCGCGGCAGAACCGCGCCCCCGAAAAACCTTAGCGGAACGGCGGCGAATACAGCAGTCCGCCATCGGTCCATTGGGCGTTCAGCCCGCGCGCAAGGCCGATGGAAGTGCTTTGACCGATGAATTTTTCGAAAATCTCGCCATAATTGCCATTCGCGGCAATGGCATTTTTGGCCCAATCCGCCGACAGACCGAACATGGCGCCCAAATTACCCTCGGTGCCCAGCAGGCGGTTGATTTCGGGATTTTCCGTGGGGGCGGCGCTCATCTCGGTCAGGTTGGCCGATGTCACGCCCAGTTCTTCGGCCGCGATCAGCGCGTTCAAGCTCCAGCGCACGACATCAGCCCATTCGCTGTCGCCGTGGCGCACCAGCGGGCCCAGCGGTTCTTTCGAGATGATCTCGGGCAGGATGACATGATCGGCCGGGTTCTCGAATGCGGCGCGTGTCGCCGCAAGGCCCGACGCATCCGTCGTGTAAACCGCACAACGCCCTGCCAGATAGGCCTGTGTTGCCTCGGCTGCCGTAGCAATCGAGATAGGCTGATAGGTGATATTGTTGATGCGGAAGAAATCCGCCAGGTTCAGTTCGGTCGTCGTGCCAGCTTGGATACAGACCGGGGCACCGTCCAGATCCTTGGCGGATGTCACGTTCAACGACTTGGGCACCATGAAGCCCTGGCCATCATAATAGTTCACCCCGACGAAATCGAGCTTGAGATCGACATCGCGCGAAAAGGTCCAGGTCGTATTGCGCGACAGCATGTCGATATCGCCCGAGTTCAGGACTTCGAACCGTTCCTTGTTGGTGACGGGCCGGAAATCGACCTTGGTCGGGTCGCCAAAGACGGCTGCTGCCACGGCCTGGCAGATCGCGACGTCGAAACCTTCCCATTCATTCTGCTTGTTCTGCATCGCGAAACCGACAAGGCCGGTGCTGATGCCGCAATTCAGCTTGCCGCGCGCCTTGACGTCATCCAGCGTTCCGGCAAAGGAGGCGCCCGCCACAAGGCTGGCCGCCGCCAGTGCACTAAAAAATACGGATTTTTTCATTTTTACCTCTTCCTGATGATGCACCCGATAGAGGGTGAATTATCCCCACCCCGACCGGGCAGAGGCGACAGCGTGAGAGTTTTTCCCACTCAACGCCTTAAGTTTGGGCGAATATTCCGCAATGCGTCAAGCGAGCCGTGGATAAATCACACGTGACGTAACGAAAATCGGGCGTTTACTGCCCGTTAATTACCAATTCGGCCTCGCAAAGATTAATTCGATGGCCCTGTCATGGCATTGCTCAATTCAGCAAACCGATGCGCATGCATGAAATCGCGACGTTTCAATTCGGCCATCTGGGCGGCATCTTCGTCCGCACCCCAGACTTCTTGTTGCCAGTCTTCGTCGATACGTGAGGCGCGCCACAGATCTTGCGGCGGCGCATATCCTGCCAGTGCCGCAAGCCCGATTACCAGCGATCCCGACAGGGCCACGAGATCATGCAGGGCTGTCAGGGCGAAAGGGTCCAGCGCCCTGACATGACCCTGCAGCACGGCGATGCTGTCGGCTGGCTGCGATTGATGAACGATTCCGGTCGTGGCCGTCAGCGGCGCCTTCAGAACGTCGCGCGACCAGCCCAGCAGCGGATCCCACGCCTGGGACTGGCGTGCCACCAGATCATCGGGGGCCGCGGCGCGATAACACAGCAGATCGGTTTCGCCATAGGCGGCAATCAGGGCGGCCACTTCGTCGAATTGCTGGCTTACCTTGTCGATCGCGGCATTGGATGACCTGGTAAAGGGCATGGTCAGCGGGCGAACCTGTTCGGCCTGTGCATTCCATTCCTGCGCGATGGCTTCGGCCAGGGCGGGTGTCGGCACGGTCAGCGGCGCCTTGGCTGGGGTTTTTACCAAACGTCCATCCAGACTGATCCCAAAGCCGCCGTCCTGCGGCACAACGGCAGCGTCCTGCCAGAAACGCTTGACCGTCCAGCCGCTCATTCGTCTTCCTCGAATGGATCAGCGGGCACATCGCTTTCGCGCCAGTCGAAGGCGGCCCAGGTCTGGGCCATATGCGCTGGCAGCGGGGCCGTGATCTGAAGCAGCGCGCCTGTAACGGGGTGGATCAGACGGATGCTGCGGGCGTGAAGGTGCAGCTTGCGCGACATCTCGCCCCCCATCTGGGCGCCCCAGCCATCGCCCAGATTTTCCTGCCCCGATCCGCCGTATTTGCCGTCGCCGATGATCGGATGCCCCATTTCGGCCATGTGGGCGCGCAACTGATGCGTGCGCCCGGTGACCGGCACCATCGCCACCCAGGACACGCGCCCGCCAAGATTTGACAGAACCGCATAATCGGTCTGCGCACGTTTGGCGCCTTCGGTGCTGTCCACCTCGGAGGGATGTATGCACAGCATCTTTTCGGCCTCGCCCCTGGCGCCATGGCCGGGGGCCTTGACCAGGCCGAACTTGATCGTGCCCATTTTCGGGCTGGGGGTGCCGGCAACGACGGCCCAGTAAATCTTGCGCGTCTCGCGCGAGCGAAAGGCGGATGTCAGCGCGCTGGCCACGGTTCGGGTGCGCGCCAGCAGCAGCACGCCCGATGTATCCTTGTCCAGCCGGTGAACAAGGCGCGGCTTGTCCTCCAGCCCGAATTTCAGCGCCTCGGCCATGCCATCGACATGGCGGCTTTGCTTCGATCCGCCCTGGGTGGGCAGGCCCGGCGGCTTGTTCAGCGCGATGATATGATCGTCGCGATACAGCACGCAATCGCGGATCATGCGGGCATCGGCATCAGATACGGTGCTGCGCGGCGGGGCGGGCTGATGTTCGGTGGCGGCCAGCGGCGGGATGCGAACCGTCTGGCCGACCTCGACCTTGGTCGCGGCCTTCACCCGGCCCCCGTCAACACGGATTTCACCCTTGCGGCACATCTTTTCGATGCGCCCCTGCGCCACGTGCGGAAAGCGGCGGCGCAGCCAGCGATCAAGCCGCTGATCGCCCTCGTCGGGGGCAACTTCCAGCATTTGAACACCACTCATGCGATTATCCCCCGACCGAGCCAGAGGCCCAGCGCAATTGCCGCCAACGATACCAGCACCGATGCCAGGACATAGCCCGCCGCCAATCCAAGCTGTCCGCGTTCATATAGTGTCAGCGCATCCAGTGAAAACGCCGAAAACGTGGTGAAGCCGCCCAGAACACCGGTCATCAGCAAGGGTGCGAAACGGGTGCCCCCCTTATGCGCCAGCACCACCACCAGCACCCCCATCAGGAATGATCCCACGACATTCACCGCAAATGTGCCCCAGGGATAGCCATGACCCATCACCCGCGTTGCGGTGATGCCCGTCAGATACCGGCATGACGCGCCGAAAGCGCCGCCGAGTGCAACTTGTAGCAAGGTCCAGATCATCGTGCCTCTGTCTTCTGGCGCTGCGGGCTTGTCAACCACCCTGCCGCTTGGCACGCAGCTTGACGAAGTAATCGAGACGTTTTTTCAGCTCTCGCTCATATCCGCGTTCGACCGGGGTGTAATAGACGCCGTGTTTCATCCCGTCCGGGAAATAGTGCTGGCCGGAAAACCCGTCTTCGGCGTCGTGATCATAGGCATAGCCGGCGCCATACCCCTGATCCTTCATCAACCCGGTGGGGGCATTCAGGATATGCTTGGGCGGTGGTTCCGATCCGGTGGCCCTGGCTGCCTTTCGCGCCGCACCAAAGGCCATATATCCGGCGTTTGATTTGGGGGCCAGCGCCAGATAGATCACGGCCTGGGCCAGCGCCAATTCGCCCTCGGGGCTGCCAAGGCGTTCATAGATTTCCCAGGCATGCAGGCACAGGGTCTGGGCCTGCGGATCGGCCAGCCCGATATCTTCGATCGACATGCGGGTAATGCGGCGGGCCAGAAACCGGGGGTCTTCGCCGCCTTCCAGCATGCGGGCCAGCCAATAGAGGGCGGCATCCGGGTCTGACCCGCGCACCGATTTGTGCAGCGCAGAGATCAGGTTGTAATGCGCATCGCCGGACTTGTCATATTGCGCCGCACGCCGCGTCAGCCGCTGTGCCAATGCTTCGGTATCCAGCGGCTTTTCCACTGTCCAGGCCGCCACCTGTTCAATCAGGTTCAGCAAGGCGCGCCCGTCGCCATCGGCCATTTCCAGCAATGCCTCGCGCGCCTGACCGGTCAGCGACAATTTGCGTGCCAGTTCCTGTTCGGCGCGCTGCGCCAGCAGTTCCAGGTCGGCCAGTGTCAGCCGTTTGAGCACCAGAACCTGTGCGCGCGACAACAGCGCGGCGTTCAGTTCAAAGCTGGGGTTTTCGGTGGTGGCACCGACCAGAAGGATCGTGCCGTCTTCCATATGCGGCAGGAAGCCATCCTGTTGCGCCTTGTTGAAGCGATGGATTTCGTCCACGAACAGCAACGTGCCCTGCCCGTTCGCGCGGCGGATTTTCGCGGCTTCAAAGACCTTGCGCAAATCGGGAACGCCAGTGAAGATTGCGCTGATCTGGACGAACTGCAGATCGCTTTCATCGGCCAGAAGACGGGCGATCGTCGTCTTGCCGACCCCGGGTGGCCCCCACAGAATCAACGACCCGAGACTGCCCGCCGCCAGCATCGCGCCAAGTGGCCCGTCCGGGCCCAGAATGTGATCTTGGCCGATTACCTGTGACAGGGCCGTTGGGCGCAACCTGTCCGCCAGCGGGCGCAAAGCCTGCCGGGGCGTCTCGGTCGGGGGATGCTGATCAAACAGGTCGGCCATTGTTCCAACCTAAGCCAAGCCAGCATCCTGGGGAAGAGGATGGATCGGGGCGCCAGCCGCAAGACAGACGGCCGGCGCCTCGGCCCGGTTCCTAGTGCAGGTTATCGGTCAGGTTGATCGATACGCACTGATAATCGCCATCATCGATAAAACGCTTGGGTCCGATCGCGGTGGCATCCAGCCCGCAGCGCCCTGTCCACATGGGCCAACTTGCTGCGGTCAGTGCGATAATATGCGATGCCCCCAGCTCCCGCGCCGATGATGCCATGGCCAGAATCATTGCCGAATGCACCCGCAGACGATTGGCCAGCGGGGTTCTGTTCGACACGAAGACACGGGAACACTCCCAGATGCCTGGATCAACCGGCGCGTCTTCGTAAAGCAGATCCTGGGGGATCGTCCCAAGCAATCCGCGCTGTGCGTCGCGGATCATATAGGAATATATCCCGCATGTCGCCGTCGTGGGTGTCAGCCGGATGCCGGCCAGAACATGCCCCATATCGTGCACCGCGATCCAGCGGCTGGCCGGGGTATCGTACTGGTCGTATTCCATGCCCAGTGCCTCGGGCAGGTCCCATTTTTTTTGAATGATAAAGCTTTCGCGCCGCGCGCGAAGAAGGTTGGCGAAAAGCTCTCCATGGTTGTGCAGGTTGGCAAAAGATAGGGTTGTGGTTTGCATAGTCACAGTCTCCAGTTGGGTTGAGGAACTTTGGTCCCTGCAGTGGAGGAGACGTGACGCTTAGAGCAGCCTGAAATCCTTGGCGCGCTGAATGGCTTCTGCCGTGGTCCGGGCCATGAGGCGGCGTCGCGCGGCGGTCAGCCTGGCCTTAAGCGCACTTTCGGATATACCGAGTTTGTCCGCCGCGGCCGCGTGACGATCTCCTGCCGCTATAAGGCGCAGGGCTTTTATTTGGGCGTGTGTCAGGCTTTCCTGAGGTTCGGTTAGGTCATGCAGAATATTGACCATATCGTTTAACCGCGACATTTCCTCTTCGGTAAATTCGCGGTCCTGACGGGCAGCAGACCCTATTGTGCGTGACGTAATTTCACCGCAGCTTATTGTAACACCATATTTCAAGCCGAAGTCGGCGGCCTGATCCAGAATCCCGAATGGATCGGGAAGGGTCATCTCGCTCCACCGTGTCGAACCGGTGCAGGAAAATCCCCATGCCGTTGTCGGGTCACGCAAGGCGTAGGCCCGTTCGGTATAGTGATCGACCCATTCTTGTGGATAGGCATTGAACGTCATCAAAGGCGCCGCAACGCGGATGTGCACGCCGATATAATATCCGGCAGGCGACATTGCCCCCAGCTCTCTGATGAGACGATCTATTTCAAGCTTGCTGCCCATGTCTTTTTAGACAAGTTGCCAATACTGCAGTCAACCTTAAATTGATAGAGAGAGTCGCCCATAAGATGATGACGGAGTACCCAGTGAAATCCATACATCCAGATCTTTTCACCCAGGTGATGCAGTTGCCGCAAAGTGCCAGAACTGATCTGCTGGAGTTTCTTGGAGCAACCCCTGTCGAAGATGCGCTGCTGCGGCAAATGATCCAGGACGTCACCACCTATTTGAAAAGATGCGACGAAATAACTCAATCTGCCGCCTGATCTTATCAAGCCTGAAAATGACAAAGCCCGCCGAAAATCCGGCGGGCTTGTTTTATTTCACATCCGGCGCGGTGCTTATTCGGCGGCTTCTTCCGCGGCAACACGCGCGCGATCAGCGGCACCCTTGGCATCAAGATCACGATCAACGAATTCGATGATCGCCATCGGCGCCATATCGCCATAGCGAAAGCCTGCCTTCAGAATGCGCACATAGCCACCCTGACGATCCTTGTAACGCGGGCCAAGCACATCGAAAAGCTTGGCGACATACTGATCCTGCTTGAGTTGCGAATCAGCCATGCGACGGGCGTGCAGGTCGCCGCGTTTGCCCAGAGTGATCAACTTTTCGATGATCGGGCGCAGTTCCTTGGCCTTGGGCAAGGTGGTCTTGATCTGTTCGTGTTCAATCAGCGAACCGGCCATGTTGGCGAACAGCGCCTTGCGGTGTTCGTGGGTGCGGTTCAGGCGGCGGTATCCGCGAGCGTGACGCATGGTAATCTCCTAAGTCGTCGTTTTGCTTTGTCCGGCGGCGCCTGGTCCTGGCCCGCTCACCTTGGGGCGTTATGCCCGAATATTCCCCGCCTGCGCGGGCATTGGGGGGCCGTTTAGACCACGGCCCCCGTATCTGTCAATCTCAGAACTGGTCCTCGAACTTCTTGGCCAGATCCTCGATGTTTTCCGGCGGCCATTCCTCGACATCCATCCCCAGATGCAGCCCCATGCCCGACAGCACTTCCTTGATCTCGTTCAGGGATTTGCGGCCAAAGTTCGGGGTGCGCAGCATCTCGGCTTCGGTTTTCTGGATCAGATCGCCGATATAGACGATATTATCGTTCTTCAGGCAGTTTGCCGAACGCACCGACAGCTCCAGCTCGTCGACCTTTTTCAGCAGCAGCGGGTTGAATTCCAGCCCGTCATCCTCGTCGGCACGACCGCCGGTTTCCGGCTCGTCGAAGTTGACGAAGATACCCAGCTGATCCTGCAGGATACGCGCGGCATAGGCCACGGCATCGTCGGGGGTCAGCGAGCCATCGGTTTCGATCTTGATGGTCAGCTTGTCATAATCCAGCACCTGCCCTTCGCGGGTGGGCTGAACGTCATAGGCGACCTTTTTGACCGGCGAGTAGATCGCGTCGATCGGGATCAGCCCGATCGGGGCATCCTCGGGGCGGTTCTTGTCGGCGGCAACATAACCCTTGCCGATATTCACGGTCAGTTCCATGAACAGGTCGGCACCCTCGTCGAGATGGCAAATCACGTGGTCGCGGTTCAAAATCTCGATGCCGGCCGATTCCGAAATCTGACCTGCGGTAACAACACCCGGCCCCTTGGCCGAAATGCTCAGCCGTTTCGGGCCGTCGACATCCATACGCAGGGCGACACCCTTCAGGTTCAGCACAACATCGGTGACGTCTTCACGAACGCCGGCGATCGACGAGAATTCATGCAACACATTGTCGATTTGCACGGCGGTGATCGCGGCACCCTGAAGCGACGACATCAGAACGCGGCGCAGCGCGTTGCCCAGCGTCAGACCGAAACCGCGCTCCAGCGGTTCGGCGATCACGGTTGCCTGACGCTGCGGGTCATTACCCGGCTTGACGACCAGTTGCGCCGGTTTAATCAATTCTTGCCAGTTCTTTTGGATCATGCTTGTCTCCTCAATTCCTGCCAACTGCCCATGTCCAAAGCCAGCCAGCGCCCGAGGTTTATAAATGACGGACTCGGGCCGCGCGAATGCCGCACGGCCCGGTCAAAATACCTAGACTTAGACCCGGCGGCGTTTCGGCGGGCGGCATCCGTTATGCGCCATCGGGGTCACATCACGGATGGATACAATATTCAGACCGATCGCGGCCAGCGCACGCAGTGCGCTTTCACGGCCTGAACCCGGCCCCTGCACCTCGACATCGAGGGTTTTCACGCCGTGTTCCTGTGCCTTGCGGCCTGCATCTTCGGCTGCCATCTGGGCGGCATAGGGGGTCGATTTACGCGATCCCTTGAAGCCCATGGTGCCGGCCGAAGACCAGGCGATCGCGTTGCCCTGGACATCGGAAATCAGGATCTTGGTATTGTTGAACGAGCTGTTCACATGCGCCACGCCGGCGGCGATGTTCTTGCGCTCTTTCTTTTTGATACGTGTCTTTTCGCGTGCCATTCTACCAGCCCTCTCTTATTTCTTCTTACCGGCAATGGCCTTTGCGGGGCCTTTGCGGGTGCGAGCGTTGGTGTGCGTGCGCTGACCGCGCACAGGCAAGCTGCGGCGATGGCGCAGACCGCGATAGCAGCCCAGATCCATCAGGCGCTTGATGTTCATCTGAACTTCGCGGCGCAGATCGCCTTCGACAGTCAGGTTGGCATCAATATATTCACGGATGGCCAGAACTTCGGCATCCGAAAGATCATTCACACGGCGGGCCGCGTCGATACCAACCGCTTCGCAGATCGAAGCGGCATGGGCCGGGCCAATGCCATGGATATAGGTCAAAGCGATGGGAACACGCTTTGCAGTGGGGATATTTACGCCAGCAATACGGGCCAAGACGGTTTTTCCTTTTTGGTTGCGGTTCCGTAGCGCCAGAACCTTTTTTCACAACTCAGCCCCACCCGCGGTTTGCTTGTGGGACCGTGTCTTTCACATCAGCACAACAGGCGTTTGGCCACTTTCGCACTGACGATTCTAATCCGAGACGCTGTGCCTATGGCGTTTTTTCACCAAGGTCAAGTGGCCCGTTCACGACTTGTCAAGCTCTGCCCTGATCGCACTTCCGACGGCATCCATCTCGGCCAGACCATCAATCACACTGAGGGCGTCCTTGGCATAATAATAGCCGATCAGCGGCGAGGTCTTCTTGTAATATTCCATCAACCGCTGCTTTAGGCTGTCTTCGTTGTCATCCGCCCGGCGTTTCAGGTCGGTTGACCCGCAGACATCGCATTTGCCTGCGACCTTCGTGGGCTTTGTCTGGTCGTGATACACCTCACCGCAATTCCCGCAGGTGAAACGGCCGGTGATCCGTGCGACCAGCGCCTTGTCGTCAACGCGCATTTCAATCACGGCATCCAGGTTTTGCCCCAGCTTGTTCAGCAATTCACCCAGTGCGTCTGCCTGGGCCAGCGTTCGCGGAAACCCGTCGAAGATAAAACCGCCGCCCTGTTCGCCGCTCAGCTTTTCCTCGATCAGTCCGATAACGATTTCATCCGTGACCAGTTCACCGCGATCCATGACAGCCGCGACCCGCTTGCCCATCTCGGTGCCTGAACTGCGCGCATCACGCAGCATGTCACCGGTAGACAGCTGAATCATGCCGCGCTCTTCCACCAGCTTGCGGGCCTGTGTTCCCTTGCCGGCACCCGGCGGTCCAAGAAGAATGATATTCATCGACGGGCTGTCCCTTTCTTGCCGCCACGGCGTTTGCCCCGCAGCTGTGATCTTTCGATCAGCCCTTCATACTGATGCGCCAGCAGATGCGACTGAACCTGTTGTATCGTATCCATCGTCACCGAGACGACGATCAGAACCGACGTTCCGCCGAAATAGAACGGAATAGACATCTGTGTGCGCAGGATTTCCGGAAACAGGCACACGAAGGCCAGATAGCCCGACCCCAGCACCAGAATACGCGTCACGACATAATCGAAATATTCCGCCGTTCGCTTGCCCGGGCGGATGCCGGGAACAAAGCCGTTCTGGTTCTTGAGGTTATCGGCCACCTCATCGGTCTTGAAGGCAACGTTGAACGTATAGAAATACGTGAAGAACACGATCATGCCAGTGAAGAACAGCAGATACAGCGGCTGCCCCGGCCCGAAATAGGCCAGGATCGTCGACATCACCGGACCGGTCTGCGACTGCGAGAAGGTCGAGATCGTCGTAGGCAGCAACAGCAGCGATGAGGCGAAGATCGCCGGGATAACGCCGGCCGGGTTCACCTTGACCGGCAGATGGCTGGACCCGCCGTCATAAATCTTCATGCCGACCTGACGGCGCGGATATTGAATATGCACTTTTCGCAAGGCCCGTTCCATGAACACCACGAAGGCCAGCAAACCCAGAACCATCACCAGAACCGCCAGAATTACCAGCGGCGAAACAGCGCCGGACCGGCCCTGCGACAGGAACTGGGCGATGGCCGCGGGAATCTGGGCGATGATCCCCACGAAGATGATCAGCGAGATGCCGTTGCCGACGCCGCGCGCGGTGATCTGTTCGCCCAGCCACATCAGGAACATCGTGCCGCCCACCAGCGTCACAACCGTGGATGCACGGAAGAACCAGCCCGGATCGGTGGCGAATGACCCCGCTTCCAGGCTGGCCGCCAGACCGTAGGCCTGGAATGTGGCCAACAGAACCGTGCCATAGCGCGTGTACTGGTTGATCTTCTTGCGGCCCTGTTCGCCCTCTTTTTTCAGGCTTTCCAGCTGCGGCACCATCGATGTCAGCAACTGCACGATGATCGAGGCCGAAATATAGGGCATGATCCCCAGCGCGAAGATGCCCATCCGCTCCAGCGCGCCACCGGTGAACATCGACAAGATGCCCCCCAGCCCGCTCGCGGCCTGTTCCATGAAATCGCGCAATGCGCCGCCATCAATACCCGGCACCGGGATATAGGTGCCCAGCCGGTAAACGATCAAAAGGCCGATGGTGAAGAATATCCGCTGCCGCAGCTCGGTCGCCTTGCCGAAGGCGCCCCAGCTCATATTCGCGGCCATTTGCTCTGCTGCCGAAGCCATGGATTGTCTCTTTCATGACAGCGCCGCCAGAACCGTTTTCCGGTCAGGCGGCGCAGGAAAACTATGATGTGATGTAAGCGGCGCGGGGCCAGCCCACAACCATTTATTCAGCCGCCACCGCAGTCGTGACCGAAAGCGATCCGCCAGCCTTGGCAACCGCATCAATCGCCGATTTCGACGCACCGGTTACGGCCAGATCCACCTTGGCGCTGAATTCGCCCTTGGCCAGAACCCGGATCCCGTCCAGCTTGCGCCGCACCAGGCCGCTGGCGATCAGCGCGTCTTCGGTGATGGTCGATTTTGCGTCCAGTTTGCCCGCCTCGATGAACTTCTGGATCAGGCCCAGGTTCACCACGGCATAGGATTTGCGGTTCGGCTTGGTAAAGCCACGCTTGGGCAGGCGCTGATAAAGCGGCATCTGGCCGCCTTCATAGCCCCCGATCGACACACCCGAACGGGATTTCTGACCCTTGATCCCGCGCCCGGCGGTTTTGCCCATGCCCGACCCGGGACCACGGCCCACGCGCTTGCGCGGCTTGGTTGCACCGGGATTGTCATGCAGTTCATGCAGTTTCATGTCGCTTCTCCTTGCCGGATGCGGCCCCCAGCGACGGGAGCGGCCGAACGCGGCTTGATTGATGAGTCGTGGCACTATCGGGCCACCGGGGGCGTATAGACGTTGGCGGTCGTCCATGCAAGGGGCGAGGCGCACCCGCGTTAGTGACAGTGGACCTGTCCGGTGCTTGTCTGCATATGGCAACACTTACCCGGCGGAGAACTTTTTCGACAACCACCACCATGCCAGATCGTTGTTGTTCCGGCTGACCATGTATCGCTAAACGAAATCGGGGCTGCAGCATATAACGGCCCATAAGCACCCACTACGAACCCAAACACAATCAGATATCGCAACATCACCACCTCCATGGCTGCAAGAGTTATTAACTTAGGCTTAACAACGGCTCGCAAGCAACAGATTTACGCTCTTCGCGCCAACACAGGGCGGCGCCCGGCCCAACGGACTGGGCGAACCCATTCAAGTGCTGCAAAAGTGAAAACGCCCCGGCCTTTCGACCGGGGCGTTCTATATCAAACCTTGATCCGTCAGAATTGACGATTTCAGCCTTTTTCTTCGATGATCTGCACCAGATGCGGGATCTTGTTGACCATACCGCGAATGCAGGGCGTATCTTCCAGTTCCCGCGTGCGGTGCATCTTGTTCAAGCCCAGGCCGATCAGTGTCTGGCGCTGAACGGCGGGGCGGCGGATCGGGCTGCCGATCTGCTTGACGACGATGGTTTTTGCCATGTTCCCGGTTCCTTACGCTTCGGCCGCGACAGGCGCTTGCGCGTCGTCGGGTTTTCTCAGGATGTCGGCCACTTTCTTGCCACGGCGCTGCGCCACCTGGCGGGGCGAGCTTTCCTTGGTCAGACCGTCCAGCGTGGCGCGGATCATGTTATAGGGGTTCTGCGAACCGATGGATTTCGACACCACGTCCTTGACGCCCAGCATCTCGAACACGGCGCGCATCGGGCCACCGGCAATGATCCCGGTTCCTTCGGGCGCGGTGCGCATCACCACACGACCGGCGCCATGGCGACCTTCCATGTCGTGATGCAGCGTGCGGCCTTCACGCAGGGCAACGCGCATCATGTTGCGCTTGGCCTGTTCGGTCGCCTTGCGGATTGCTTCGGGCACTTCCTTCGCCTTGCCCTTGCCAAACCCCACGCGGCCTTTCTGGTCACCGACCACCACCAAGGCTGCAAAGCCGAAACGCTTGCCGCCTTTCACGGTTTTCGATACCCGGTTGATCGCCACGAGACGATCGGCGAATTCCGGGGTTTCCTCGCGCTGTTCGCGGCGATTTCCCCGGCGGTTCTCACGTTCTGCCATATCCCGTCTCCTTAGAACTTCAGGCCGCCTTCACGGGCGGCATCGGCCAGGGCCTTGACCTTTCCGTGAAAGAGGAAGCCGCCACGGTCGAAGAAACATTCCTCGACGCCGGCCTTTTTTGCGCGCTCGGCGATCGCCGCGCCTACCTTGGCGGCTGCATCGACGTTGTTCTTGCCGACCACGCCCAGATCCTTCTCGAGCGAGGAGGCCGAAGCGATGGTTACGCCATTCACATCGTCAATCAGCTGCACGCTGATATTCTTGTTGCTGCGGTGAACCGACAGGCGCGCACGCCCGTTGGCCATCGTTTTAAGCTTGTTCCGAACGCGCAGGCGGCGCTTGAGGAACAGATCCCGTTTGCTGTTTGCCATTTTTTCGCGTCCTTACTTCTTCTTGCCTTCCTTGCGGAAGATGAATTCGCCCTTATAGCGAATACCCTTGCCCTTATAGGGCTCGGGCTTGCGCCATTCGCGGATATTTGCGGCAACCTGGCCGACCAGTTGCTGATCCTGGCCTTCGACCACGATCTCGGTCTGCTTGGGGGCCGTCACGGTGACGCCGTTCGGGATCTCGAAATTCACTTCATGGCTGTATCCCAGCGACAGTTTCAGGACATTGCCCTGAACCGCGGCGCGATACCCCACACCCTGAATTTCCAGCTCGCTCTTGAAGCCCGTGGTCACGCCCTGAACCAGGTTGCGCACCATGGAACGGGACATACCCCATTGCTGGCGTGCCCGCTTGGACGAGCCGCGCGGGGTTACGGTGACAGTATTTTCACCAACGGTCAGCGTGACATCGTCGGTTGCGGTAAAGCTGCGGGTGCCCTTGGGCCCCTTCACTTCGATGGTCTGGCCAGAGACGGATGCCGAAACACCCGACGGCAGCTCGACCGGTTTCTTACCAATACGAGACATTCGCCACCCCCTAGAAGATCGTGCAGAGCACTTCGCCACCAACATTGGCGGCACGTGCAGCTGCATCCGACATCACGCCCTTGGACGTGGACACGATCGAAACACCCAGGCCCTGACGGACCGACGGGATATCCTTGACGCCCATATAAACGCGACGGCCCGGCGTGGACACACGCTTGAGCTCGCGGATAACGGGGGTGCCTTCGAAATATTTCAGGCTGATTTCCAGCTCGGGCAGGCCGGTCTTGCCGTCCACCTTTTCATAGCCGCGAATATAGCCTTCGTCTTTCAGCACATCCAGAACCCATGCCCGCAGCTTCGAGGCCGGGGTTCGCACGGTGGATTTGCCGCGCATCTGCGCGTTGCGGATGCGGGTCAGCATATCGCCGACAGGATCGTTCACTGACATCTCAAACTCTCCTTACCAGCTCGACTTGACCATGCCGGGGATCTGACCATCCGAGGCCAGTTCACGCAGCATGATCCGCGATATTTTGAGTTTCCGATAATATGCTTTCGGACGACCGGTCAGCTGGCAGCGGTTGTGCAGCCGGGTGGCCGAGCTGTTGCGCGTCTGAAACTGGCGAAACTGCCGCGCA
>NZ_JBSRVX010000014.1:0-32363 GCF_055134745.1 Actibacterium sp. | reverse complement strand
GTATAACACCGTCGTGCCATCATCGGGCAAGGTGCTGACAGGTGGTGTGGATGCCAACGCGCTTCAGCGCCCCAAGCGTTTCTTTGGTGCGGCACGTAACATTGAAGATGGTGGTTCGCTGACGATTATTGCGACCGCCCTGATCGACACCGGCTCGCGCATGGATGAAGTGATCTTTGAAGAATTCAAGGGCACGGGTAACTCTGAAATCGTGCTGGATCGCAAGATTGCCGACAAGCGCGTGTTCCCGGCGATGGATATCCTGAAATCGGGCACGCGCAAGGAAGACCTGCTGGTGGACAAGGCCGATTTGCAAAAGACCTTTGTCTTGCGTAGGATCCTGAACCCGATGGGCACGACAGATGCAATCGAGTTTCTGATTTCCAAACTGAAGCAGACCAAATCAAACGCGGAATTCTTCGATTCCATGAACGCCTGACGCGGCACCCGAAACGGGGGGTCAGATGGATACGATCTATGCCCTGGCCAGCGCGCGCGGCAAAGCCGGCGTTGCGGTTATCCGCATATCGGGGCCCAAAGCGTTCGAGGCGGCCGAAATCATGGGGGGCAGCCTACCGCAGGTGCGGATGGCAGGGTTACGCGCCTTGCGCGGCCCCGATGGCGAGATTGTGGATCAGGCATTGGTAATCTGCTTTGCGGCCGGCGCCAGTTTTACCGGTGAGGAAGTGGTAGAATTACACACGCATGGCAGCATCGCGGTTGTGAAATCCGTTCTCTTGTGTTTATCCGCCGTGCCCGGGCTACGTTTGGCCGAGGCGGGGGAATTTACCCGGCGTGCGCTAGAAAATGAATGCCTTGACCTGTCGCAGGTTGAAGGGCTTGCCGATCTGATAGAGGCCGAGACCGATGCCCAGCGTCGCCAGGCGCTGCGCGTACTTTCCGGCGCGATTGGACAGCGCGCCGATGTCTGGCGACGCCAATTGATCCGGGCGGCGGCTTTGCTGGAAGCGACGATTGATTTCGCCGATGAAGATGTACCTGTCGATGTGATGCCAGAGGTTCTGGCGCTTCTGGATGCAGTTGCCCGGGATTTGCAGATTGAAATAGGTGGGCTGGGCGCAAGTGAGCGGATTCGTGACGGCTTTGAGGTGGCAATCGTTGGCCCGCCAAACGCTGGCAAGTCAACGCTTTTGAACGCCCTTGCAGGCCGAGATGCCGCGATAACCTCCGAACATGCCGGCACCACCCGCGATGTGATTGAGGTGCGCATGGATATCGACGGGCTTGCGGTGACCTTTCTGGATACGGCCGGCCTGCGTGAAAGCAGTGATGAGATTGAGAAAATAGGAATTGCACGTGCGCGTTCGCGTGCGAACGAGGCCGATTTGCGGGTTTTCCTGTTGGGCGATGGCAGCGATGACCTTGGCTTGACGCCGCAGGCGGGCGATATCGTTTTGCAGGGCAAGGCTGATATATCAGGTGGTCCTGGAATATCTGGCAAGACCGGTGCCGGGGTGCCCGAGCTTTTGGCGGATATATCGGCGCGACTTTCCGACATGGCGGCGGGTGCTGGCACCATTACGCGGGAACGTCATCGGGTGGCAATTGTTAATGCGCTTGGCTATATCGCTTCGGCCCGGAATCAGATAATGGAGGGCTTCAGTCCCGAGATGTTCGCCGAAGAATTGCGGCTGGCGGTCCGCGCGCTTGAATCCCTGCTGGGCCGTATCGACGTGGAAAATATACTGGGTGAGATTTTCGCCAGCTTCTGCATCGGCAAATAAGGAGTGTTTCACGTGAAACATTACGATTTTGATGTTGTCGTGATTGGCGGCGGCCATGCCGGCGCCGATGCCGCACATGCAGCTGCACGGCAAGGCGCGCGCACGGTTTTGGTGACGCTACGCAAGGACAGTATTGGCGTGATGTCTTGTAACCCTGCGATTGGCGGGCTGGGCAAGGGCCATCTTGTGCGTGAAGTGGATGCGCTGGACGGCGTCATGGGCCGCGTGGCGGACCGGGCGGGCATTCAGTTCCGGCTATTGAATCGCAGCAAGGGGCCGGCGGTGCAGGGGCCGCGCACGCAGGCCGACCGGAAGCTGTATCGGCTTGCGATGCAGGCCGCGATCGAAGCCACGCCCGGCCTGACGGTTGTCGAGGGCGAGGCCGTCGATTTCAACATGGATGGCGCGCGTATTGCAGGTGTTGTGTTGGCCGATGGGGCTGTTCTGCGGGCCAAATCTGTCGTGTTGACGACAGGAACCTTTCTGCGCGGAGTCATTCACATTGGCGATGTTCGTCGGCCGGGCGGCAGGATGGGCGACACCCCGTCTGTGCGGCTGGCTGAACGGATTGACGATTTTGGGCTGCCGTTGGGGCGGCTGAAAACTGGCACACCGCCGCGCCTCGATGGGAGGACGATCAATTGGGACGGGCTGGAGATGCAGCCGGCGGATGATGACCCCGTCATGTTTTCATTTCTTTCGAAGACCCCCGAAGCGCGACAGATCGCTTGTGGTATAACGCATACCAACGAACGAACACATGAGGTGATCCGGCAAAATCTGAATCGATCGGCCATGTATGGCGGGCATATCGAGGGCGTCGGGCCGCGCTATTGCCCATCCATCGAGGACAAGATCGTTCGCTTTGCCGACAAGACCGCACATCAGGTGTTCCTTGAGCCCGAGGGCCTAGATGATCATACGGTTTATCCGAACGGAATTTCGACATCTTTGCCCGAAGATGTGCAGCATGAATATGTTCGATCCATTCGGGGGCTGGAAAATGTCAGCATTGTTCAGCCTGGCTACGCCATAGAATATGACTATGTCGATCCGCGCGCGCTGAATGCGCAATTGGGTGTCAGGGATGTGCCGGGCTTGTATCTTGCCGGTCAGATAAATGGAACCACCGGGTATGAAGAGGCCGCCGCACAGGGTTTGGTTGCCGGGCTGAACGCCGCGCGCGCGGCCCTTGGGCTTGATCCCGCCTTATTTGCGCGAACCGACAGCTATATTGGTGTGATGATCGACGATCTGGTGACGCGGGGCGTATCCGAACCCTATCGCATGTTTACGTCGCGTGCAGAGTTCCGGCTTTCGCTGCGCGCGGATAATGCCGATCAGCGGCTTACGCCTGTCGGCGTTGCACTGGGATGTGTAGGGCAGGCGCGCGCTGCGGCGTTCTCTCGCAAAATGGAAAAACTGACAGCGGTTCGCGACAGATTGAGCGAGACCATGATGACACCACGGCAAATTGCCTCTGCGGGTATCGCTATCAGTGCCGATGGTCAGCGCCGGTCCGGGATTGACCTGCTGGCGTTTCCATCTGTTGAGTTTTCCGATCTTGTCAGGATCAATCCCGATCTGGAGGACACGGACCCAGAAATTGGCGCGCAGATCAAGAAAGACGCGCAGTATGCGCATTATATCAAACGGCAGGGCGACGATGTCGCCGCCATCAGGCGGGATGAGGCGCATATAATCCCTGAAGACTTTGATTATTCTGCGCTAAGCGGCCTTTCAAACGAGCTGCGGACAAAGCTAAGCCGTGTTCGTCCGGGGAATCTCGGGCAAGCAGGGCGGGTTGAGGGGATGACTCCTGCAGCGCTGACCTTGATTTTGGCCAAAGTCCGCCAGGCAACGCGGCGGTCGGCATGACAGCCGACAAGATTTTTGCCGGTCTGGATGTTTCACGTGAAACACTCGACCGTTTGAAAACATACGATGTCCTTATGCAAAAGTGGAATCCCGCGATCAATCTGGTTGCGCGATCTACCCTGGCCGATGGCTGGACGCGGCATTTTGTCGATTCCGCACAGGTTTTTGGCCTGGGAAAAGGGGGCACCCATTGGGTTGATCTGGGCTCGGGCGGCGGATTTCCGGGAATGGTCCTGGCAATACTGGGGCATGACCTTACGCCCACTGCCCGGTTTACGCTGATCGAAAGCGATCAGCGCAAGGCGGCGTTTCTGCAAACGGTCGCGCGCGAAACTGGTGTCGTGGTGGAAATTATCGCCGACCGAATCGAGGCGGTCCAGCCTGCCGCGGCAGAGATCATAACCGCTCGCGCGCTGGCGCCGTTGAGCCGTCTGCTTGAGTATGCGGAAAAACACATCGCGCCGGGTGGGCGGGCGATTTTCCTGAAAGGCGCCGGTTCGGACGCCGAGCTAGACGCAGCACTTGCGTCATGGCGGTTTAGCGTGGAAAAAATACCCAGCCTGACCGATTCACAGGCTGTTATTCTTAGCATCGAAGGGATCGAGCGTGTCTGACGTGACGCGGCCGAAGGGGCCAAAGATTATTGCTGTGGCCAATCAAAAAGGTGGCGTGGGCAAGACAACGACAACGATCAACCTGGCGGCTGCCCTGGCCGCATTGGGAAAAACGGTGCTGATCGTGGATATTGATCCGCAGGGGAACGCCTCTACGGGGCTGGGGGTCGAACAGGCGCGGCGGCAGCGCACAACCTATGATCTGTTGCTGGACGAGGCACCGCTTAATCAGGTTATCCGCGCGACAGGGGTCGAGGGGTTGTTAATCTCGCCTGCGACCACAGACCTCAGCTCGGCCGATATCGAAATGGTATCGAATGAAAAGCGCAGCTTCCTGTTGCATGATGCGCTGCGCCAGCCCGCCATTGATGGTTATGGCTTTGATTACATTCTGATCGATTGCCCGCCCTCGCTGAACCTGTTGACGGTGAACGCCATGGTGGCGGCGCATTCGGTTCTGGTGCCGTTGCAAAGCGAGTTCTTCGCGCTGGAAGGTTTGTCGCAGCTGATGCTTACGATTAGAGAGTTGCGGCAAACCGCCAATCCGAACCTGCGGATCGAAGGCATTGTCTTGACGATGTATGACAAGCGGAACAATCTGTCGCAGCTTGTTGAAAATGACGCCCGAGCAAATCTGGGGGAGCTTGTCTTTGATACTGTTATCCCGCGGAATGTGCGGTTAAGCGAAGCCCCATCATTTGCAATGTCGGTTCTGGATTATGATTCCGGCTCGCGCGGGGCCGAGGCATATCGCGCGTTGGCTGCGGAACTGATAGAAAAATCCACGCCCGTTGGTGCATAAAGGAGCAGGCCATGACAAGTAAATCAGAGCGACGCGGCTTGGGGCGCGGTTTGTCAGCGTTGATGGCGGATGTGAACCTGTCGGATAGGACCGAACCTGACGCCGACCAGCCGCGCAAGGGTGATATGATGGTGCCGGTTGAAAAGCTGGTGCCGAACCCCGATCAGCCGCGCAGACGGTTTTCACCCGAAGCCTTGGAAGAATTGGCTGCGTCGCTGCGCGAAAAGGGGGTCATTCAACCCCTTATCGTGCGACCGGATCCGCGGCACCCGGGGCAGTTTGAAATTGTGGCTGGTGAACGGCGCTGGCGAGCGGCACAGATGGCACAGCTGCATACTGTGCCGGTGATCGTGCGTGATTTCGATGATGGCGAAGTGCTAGAGGTCGCAATCATCGAAAATATCCAGCGTGCAGATCTGAATCCGGTCGAGGAGGCCCAGGGTTATCGCCAGTTGATGGATCGGTTCGGCCACACACAAGAAAAGCTGGCCGAAGCGCTGAGCAAAAGCCGCAGCCATATCGCCAATCTGATGCGCCTTTTGCAACTGCCCGAGGAAGTGCAGGAGTATCTTCGTGAAGGCCGTATTTCTGCCGGGCACGCCCGTGCGTTGATAACAACCGAAGACCCCGCCGCGCTGGCGCGTCAAGTGATTTCGCGCGGGCTGTCTGTTCGCGAGACCGAGCAACTGGCCAAAGGCCCCAAGCCCGTGCGCAAGGCGAAAACCCCGCGGACGGCTGACAAAGATGCCGATACAAAGGCGCTAGAGTTGGATTTATCCGCAAATCTGGGCATGTCGGTTGTCATTGATCACGCCGATGGTCAGGAAAATGGAAAGCTGAGCATTCAGTATGACAATCTGGATCAGTTGGACGAACTGTGCCGGATCCTTACGTCGATGCCAAAAGACAACGATTAGGGCAGTAGAGCCCGAAGAACCGCGTTCAAAATTGCCCGGCCCTGTGGCGTGGTGGAAAGTCTGCCATTGTGCAACCCTGCCATGCCATGTTCGACCAAGTCGTTGATAACAATTGTATTTATTGTTTCGCCGAGAAGGTGCTCGTATCGCGCGATGTCGATGCCGCCTGACAGGCGCATCCCCATCATCATATATTCACCGGCTTGATCCCGCCCGGAAAGCGGGAGGCGCGGGTTTTCGCCTGTGCCGTGGGTCTCGACCTTGCTTAGCCATGCGCCGGGTTGCAGGGGCGTATCAGTAGCAAATCGCGATCCACCCAGCGTTAACCGCCCATGCGCGCCGGGGCCGATGCCTGCATAGTCGCCATAGTTCCAATAGATCATGTTATGGCGCGATTCTGCGCCTGGCGCGGCATGGTTCGAAACTTCATAGGCAGGCAGACCGGCAGCGTCGCATATGTCCTGGGTCAGAAAGTACATATCACCAGCGCGATCTTCGTCGGGCAATCCGGCCAGACGGCCACGTGCATAGCGATCGCCAAAGGCGGTGCCTTCCTCAATGGACAGTTGATAAAGTGACAGGTGATCGGCGGCAAAGGTCAGGGCCAATTGCAATTCGTCTGCCCAGGCTTGCGGGGTCTGGTCCTGGCGGGCATAGATCAGATCGAAGCTGATCCGGTCAAAACAGGCGCGCGCGATGTCAAAGGCGGCCAGACCTTCGGCAACACTGTGCAGGCGTCCCAAACGGCGCAAGTCGGTATCGTTCAGGGCCTGAAGCCCCATCGACAATCGGTTGACGCCTGCATCACGATAGGCGCGAAACCGGCCGGCCTCGGTCGATGTCGGGTTGGCCTCCAGCGTGATCTCAATATCATTCGCGATGGGCCATGTGCGTTTTGCGGTTTCGATGATTTCGGCGACCAGTTCGGGATCCATCAGGCTGGGCGTCCCGCCGCCGAAAAATATCGTGTTGAGAATCCGACCGGGGGTTTCGGCGCCAATTCGACGAATTTCGCTGGTATAGGCTCGTAACCAGCGTTCCTGATCTATGTGTGACACTACATGCGAATTGAAGTCGCAATAGGGGCATTTGGCCTGGCAGAATGGCCAATGAACGTAGAGGCCGAAGCCGCCATTCTGCCAGTCTTCAGTCTGCAAAGGCCGTAACCAGTTTTGAGAAGGCATCTGCACGGTGGCTGATACGGTTTTTCAGTGCGGGATCCATTTCGGCGAAGGTCATATCATAACCGTCTGGCTGAAAGATCGGATCATAGCCATGGCCCGTTGCACCACGCATGGGCCATATAACCTGACCTTTGACCGCGCCTTCGAACACTTCATCATGACCATCAGGCCAGGCCAGAACGAAGGTGCAGCAAAATTGGGCGGTGCGGGGGTGGGCTGCATGAGCCCGTTCCAACAGCTGCCACGCCTTTTCCATCGCCATGGTAAAATCACGGCCGTTGGGTGTTTCGGCCCAGTCGGCGGTATAAACGCCGGGCGCGCCGCCAAGGCCATCAATGGCGATGCCGCTGTCATCGGCCAGCGCGGGCAGGCCGGTTGCACGAGCAGCCGCATGGGCCTTGATCCTGGCATTGCCGACAAACGTATTTTCAGTTTCGGCGGGTTCTGGCAGCCCTAGATCACCCGCAGAGACCACCGAGATTCCATAGGGCGACAGTAGCTGGGCGATCTCTTCCAGCTTTCCCTTGTTATGGGTCGCGATCAGCAGCTTTTTGTCACTAAACTTGCGCAATCAGCTCTCCACTGCGGCCTTTTGTGCGGCGACGAGCGATGCAATTCCCTGTTCGGCAAGGTCGAGAAGTTCAGCCATCTGCGCACGCGAATAGGTAGACCCTTCGGCGGACATCTGAACCTCGATCATTTGGCCCGCGCCGGTCATGACAAAGTTGCCATCAACGCCGGCTTCGCTGTCTTCGGGGTAATCCAGATCCAGCACCGGCTGGCCTGCATAGATACCGCAGGAGACGGCGGCGACATGGTCGGTCAGGGGGTCGGAAATGATATCGCCAGCTTTCAGAAGGCGGTTCACGGCAAGGCGCAGTGCGACCCAGCCACCGGTGATCGATGCGCAGCGGGTGCCGCCATCGGCCTGAATCACGTCGCAATCCACGGTGATCTGCCGTTCGCCCAGCGCAACGCGATCAACACCCGCCCGCAAACTGCGCCCGATCAGCCGCTGAATTTCAACGGTGCGGCCGCCTTGCTTGCCCGCCGCAGCCTCGCGCCGCATGCGCGAGCCGGTCGAGCGGGGCAGCATCCCATATTCAGCGGTCACCCAGCCCAGGCCGGAATTCTTCATGAATGGGGGCACTCGTGGTTCAAGCGAAGCGGTGCATAAAACATGCGTGTCGCCGACCTTGATCAGGCAAGAGCCCTCAGCATGTTTGGTGACACCGGTTTCGATTGAAATCGGGCGCATTTCGCTTACATGTCGGCCAGAGGGGCGCATAGGACTTCCTTTCAAGATTTGCTGGTGTGCTCCCATGATGGGGCTTGTGATGCAAGCACGATTGACGTTGCAGACGCAGAGACTTTAACTGCGACGCTGCAGGGAGACGCCGTTGAATAATCGCTCCGACATTCTGAACGAGATGAACGAACGCAGCCGCGAGGTGTTTCGTCGTGTGGTCGAGGGCTATCTTGAATCGGGCGGTCCGGTAGGATCACGCAGCCTTACCCGACAGATGAATGAAAAAATCAGCGCGGCCACGATTCGCAACGTCATGCAGGATCTGGAGTTCATGGGGCTGCTGGACAGTCCACATGTCTCGGCCGGGCGGATTCCAACACAGCAAGGCCTTCGCATGTTCGTGGATGGCCTGTTGGAAGTGCGCGACCTTGATCATCAGGACCGCGAGAAAATTGATGCCACGCTTGGCAGCAACGATGCGGATGTCGGCTCGATGCTGGATCGTGTCGGTGCCGCGCTGTCCGGGGTTACGCTGGGCGCGAGCCTGGTTCTGACGCCCAAGCACGAGGCGCCGATCAAGCATATCGAATTCATCAGTCTCAACCCTGACCGGGCGCTGGTAGTTCTGGTCTTTGCCGACGGGCATGTCGAAAACCGTGTATTCCAGCCGCCAAGCGGCCAGACGCCATCATCAATGCGCGAGGCCGCGAACTTTCTGAATGCGCTGTCAGAGGGGCGCACCCTGTCTGAATTGCGTCGGGTAATCGCGTCAGAGATCAGTAAACGCAGGCAAGAGCTGGACGAACTTGCCCGGGCTTTGGTTGAAAGCGGTCTGGCCATATGGGAAAATGAAGGCGAACGTCACGAACGACTGATTGTGCGCGGGCGGGCGAATCTGCTGGACGGCGCCGCCGATAGTGCCGAGCTGGATCGCATACGAACGTTGTTCGATGATCTGGAGCGCAAGCGGGACATCGCCGAATTTCTGGAATTGACCGAAGATGGTGAAGGTGTGCGCATTTTTATCGGGTCGGAGAACAAGCTTTTTTCACTTTCGGGTTCCTCTTTGGTTGTCAGTCCATATATGAACGCTGACCGTAAGATTATTGGTGCCGTGGGCGTTATAGGGCCGACCCGTCTGAACTATGGGCGGATCGTTCCGATTGTGGACTATACGGCGCAACTGGTCGGAAGGCTGATTTCCGATCGGGGTAAGGGATAGAAGATGGCGGACACGAAGAACGAACCTGAACTGACTGATGAAATTGGCCTGGATGATACCAGCATTTTCGATGATCTGGCCCATGACAGCGTTGATGAGCTGGAAGCGCTTCGCAAGGAGCGTGATGAAATGCGCGACAAGTTCATGCGGGCGCTTGCGGATGTCGAAAATACCCGCAAGCGTGGCGAGCGTGACCGGCGCGAGGCCGAACAATACGGCGGGTCAAAGCTGGCCCGCGACATGCTGCCTGTCTACGATAACCTGACGCGGGCGCTGGAGGCCATCGGCGACGACCAGCGCGAGGCGAACAAGGGGCTGATCGAGGGAGTCGAGCTGACGCTGCGCGAATTACAGAACGTTTTTGGCAAACATGGTATCGAAATCATCCGCCCGCAGGTCGGTGACCGGTTCGATCCGCAGATGCACCAGGCGATGTTCGAGGCCCCGCTGCCCGGCACCAATGCGGGCGATATCATTCAGGTGATGACGGACGGGTTCAAGTTGCATGACAGACTGTTGCGTGCCGCCCAGGTAGGTGTTTCCTCTACCCCGAAATAATCCGATCTAGTTGTTCTTGGGTTGTACTAGGGCCTTGAGTTCGTAAATCAGCCCAAGCGCATCTTTCGGCGTAAGTTCGTCTGGATGTATCTCGGACAGGCGTGATTCCAGCCCGGATTTTTCTGGCGCCGGCGGGCGGCTTGGCGCGGCAGAGGAAAACAGCGGCAGATCGTCGATCAGGGATTTATGGCTTACACGACCTTCGCGTTCGCCGCTTTCCAGAAGATCCAGAACGACGCGAGCGCGGTTGATGACAGATTGCGGAAGCCCCGCCAGGCGGGCGACCTGAACGCCATAGGATCGATCAGCCGCGCCCATGCGGACCTCGTGCAGGAAGATAACCTCGCCATCCCATTCCTTGACGGCTACGGTTGCGTTTTCGACGCCAGGCAGCTTGCCCGCGAGCGCTGACATTTCATGGTAGTGCGTCGCAAACAATGCGCGGCACCGGTTTTCATCATGCAGATATTCCAGCGTGGCCCAGGCGATAGACAGCCCATCATATGTTGCGGTTCCGCGGCCGATTTCATCCAGAATAACCATCGCGCGGTCGTCGGCCTGATTTAGAATCGTGGCTGTTTCGACCATTTCCACCATGAAGGTGGATCGCCCGCGCGCCAGATCATCCGATGCGCCGACCCGGCTGAATAATTGTGAAACAAGCCCGATATGCGCCGTTTGCGCGGGAACAAAGCTGCCCGCCTGCGCCAGAATCGCGATAAGTGCGTTCTGGCGCAAAAAGGTCGATTTCCCTGCCATGTTCGGGCCGGTCAAAAGCCATATCGCCGCCTTCTCACCGTCAGGGGTCAGGACGCAATCATTCGCGATGAAGTTGCCGCCCTGTTTCGCCAGCGCATGTTCGACCACAGGATGGCGCCCGCCGGAAATATCAAAGGCGCGGCTGTCATCAACCACGGGTTCGCACCAGTTCTTGTCCTGCGCAAGATCGGCCAGCGCGGCGGCAAGATCAATTTCCGCAAGGGCGGCGGTTGTCTGGGCAATAGCTCCCGCGCTGTTCAGAACAGTGTCTTTCAGGCTTTCATAGAGCCGCTTTTCAATGTCCAGCGCCCGGCCCCCGGCATTCAGAATGCGGGTTTCCATCTGCGACAGATCGACCGTGGTGAACCGGACGGCATTCGCGGTGGTCTGGCGGTGGATGAACTTTTCCGACAGGGGTTCTGACAGCATCTTTTCGGCATGGGTGGCCGTTGTTTCGATGAAATAGCCCAGCACATTGTTGTGCCGTATCTTGAGCGAGCCAATCCCGGTTTCTGCGGCATAATCTGCCTGCATCGCGGCAATCACCCCGCGCCCCTCGTCGCGCAGACGGCGGGCTTGGTCCAGTTCTGTGTCGTGCCCTGGCGCGATGAAGCCACCATCGCGGATCGTCAATGGCGGCTCTGCGATCAGGGCGGCATCAAGAAGATCGACAAGATCTTCGTGCCCCTGAAGATCAGCCTGCGCATCCGCCAGAAGTTGTGGCAAATCGCCAGCGCGCAGCGCGGATGAGAGCGTGGCGGCCTGGGCAAGACCATTGCGAATGGCGGCCAGATCGCGCGGGCCAGCCCGGTCAAGGCCGAGTCGCGACAGTGCGCGCTCCATGTCGGGCACCCGGCGCAACGTGGCGCGCAAACTTTCGCGAAGTTGAGTGTCTTCTTTCAGCGCGCGAATGGCGGCCAGCCGGGATTGGATTTCTGAAAGATCGCATGACGGCCCCGACAGGCGGCGTTCAAGCAGCCGCGCGCCGGGGGCTGTCAGGGTTCTGTCGATAACAGCGATCAGTGATCCATCGCGCCCGCCGCTTGCGCCCGCGACCAGTTCAAGGTTGCGACGGGTCGCGGCGTCGATCTGCATGGAGCGGCTGGCGGATTCGCGCGCGGGCGACTGCAAAAGCGGCAGTTTGCCTTTTTGGGTTATGTCCAGATATTCGGTAATCGCCCCCATTGCCGCCATTTCGGCCCGGGAAAAGCTTCCAAAAGAATCCAGCGTTCCGACGCGGAACAGGGATTTCAGGCGGTCTTCGGCCGCGGTGCTGTCAAAGGCCGCGCGGCCAAGGGGAGTCAATACAGCCCCTGATTCAGAGACTATTTCAGCCAAAGAGGACGGGTAACCGTCGCATAGAATAACTTCGCGCGGTGCAAGGCGGGCCAGTTCTGGCCCAAGCCTGACCATCGGGCAGGCCATCACGCGAAAACTGCCCGTGGATATATCGACCCAGGCCAGGGCAGATTCGTCACGAACCTGCGCAAAGGCCGCGAGAAAACTGTTTCGCCGCGCGACAAGCAGGCTGTCTTCGGTCAGTGTGCCGGGGGTAACAAGGCGAACAACCTCGCGCCGGACGACGGATTTTGATCCGCGCTTCTTGGCCTCGGCGGGGTCTTCCATCTGTTCACAAACCGCAACACGAAAGCCCTTGCGGATCAGCGTCAGGAAATAACCTTCGGCGGAATGGGCGGGCACACCGCACATGGGGATATCTTCGCCAAGGTGTTTGCCGCGCTTCGTCAATGCGATGTCCAGCGCCTCGGCGGCGGCGACTGCATCCTCAAAGAACATCTCATAGAAGTCGCCCATCCGGTAAAACAGAAGGGCATCCTGATGGGCGGCTTTGATGTCAAGGAACTGCGCCATCATCGGTGTAACGGATGTGCTGGCGTGGCTCACGAATATCCTCCGGGTAAAGTCCCCGAAGATTAGCCAAGTGATCGAATCAGCGAAAGACCGAATTCACGATATGGCGGGGCGGGCGTCAGGAATGATCGCCGCCGGCTTCATTGCCCCATAATTGGCGCAGGCGTTGATCGCGGCCGCATCCATTACGATACAGCTTATAGGCCTCGGCCTTGGTTTTGGGGCCGAAGCGCGTCAGGATCAGATCGGTCTTATTGTAATAGTCCTGATGATATTCCTCGGCCGGGTAAAATGGGGCTGCGGGCAGGATCATCGTTGCGACGGACGTTCCCAGCGCCTGCTCGACTTTTGATTTTTCAGCCTCGGCAATTGCCTTTTGGGCTGGGTCAGAGACGAAAATGGCGCTGCGATAGCTGTCGCCGCGATCGCAAAACTGACCGCCTGCGTCGGTTGGGTCTATGGATCTGAAAAAGATATTCAGAAGCTTTTCATATGAAACCTTGTCAGGATCATACGTGATCTCAACGACCTCGTAGTGGCCAGTGCCGCCGCGCACGACCTGCTTGTATGACGGATTTGCCACGGTGCCGCCGGCAAAGCCGGATATGGCAGCCTTTACGCCATCAACCTTTTCAAAGTCGGCCTCGACGCACCAAAAGCAGCCGCCAGCCAGAACGATCTTTTGCAAGGGTGCGGCGTGCGCCGTGCCATGTATGGCGGTCAAGCCGAGGAGGATTGCGACGGCCAAGATTGCCGCTTTGAGGGTATGAATGTGATGTAACATCTGAGACTCCGCCTTTGCTGCGGACAACCTAGATGCCTGTGCGTTGAAGTGGGCCTGACAAGCCCGTGATGTCACGAAGGTTCGATCTGCTGAAACATTTGCGACTGGAGCTTTGGCTCCGGGTTTGCCGCAGATTATGCCGCCAGCCGGGCCATGGTGGCGATTTCGTGCCGTTTCAGCACCGGGCGAGCGGAGCGAATGTGCCGCAGGTCGGTCTGATGGCGCAGATCCGGGAAAAGACTGTTTATTTCAGCCAGGTATTCTGCGGGCATTCCATCGGCAATCGCATCACCCAACAGGAAGCTTTCTGTTTTCAGGCCGTTGCTGACAAGAATTTCATGATGGTCGAACATCAGATGAAAATACTGCACAGATTTCTGATCGGTCATTTGCTTGATACCGGGAAATTCCGTCAGATATTTCGCAGCACAAAGCGCCTGATGTTCACCAATGGCCAGATCGAGCGCCCATCCTTCCAGCAAAATTCTGTGCTGTGGCGACACGAACAGATCTGCATCAGGCAGGCCCTTTCCGAGCGTATCCTTGGCGATGCGGATCGGGGCCTGTTCGGGCCTGGCCAGCAGATCGCGCAGACCGAGGGTGGTATTTCCGACCCAGCGGATGGGCTGTGGCCCATTATCGACGGTCAACACCATGTCGCCGATGCGCAGGTGTTCGACGGCGATTGCCCCGCGCGGCGTGTCGATCATGGTTCCTGCGCAAAAGCAGGGGATCGCGGTATAATTGATCGCGGTATAGTTGGAATATGTATTCAGGCTGATTGTGTTGCCGACATTGGCACCGACAATTTCGTTGCCCGCATCGTTCATGATGAAGGATCGCGTTGTGCCGCCGATGGTCAATTGAAAGGTTTTGACCGTTTCGGTGGTGCCATTGATGGTGATCGTGTCGTTATAGAAGAATCTGTATCCGCTCGCCGTTCCGAATGATGTGGACGAGAATACCGGGTCTGCGCCAGAGTCGGCAGCGTTGGTCGCATCAAGCCTGGCGTCGTCGTCGACGATTTTCATGATGAATTCATTCATGATCGTCGATGTTGTGCCGTTTGAAACATAGCTGTTCGGCACTTCGTATATGTGAACATAAGTCGTCGGCATTGCGTTGGTCCTGAACAAGACTTTGCCGCAAGTATTGCGGATCAGTCGGTTTGAACCAGTTTTTACTGCCTAAAAATGTCCGAACTTTGGCAATGCCAAGGTAATCGAGCCGTGTTGCCCGTGATCGGCGGCTGGTTAACCGTCAAGCCGCCGTTTGCGCATGGCCAGCAGCCGCAGCCGCAGCGCGTTCAGCTTGATGAAGCCTGCCGCGTCCTTTTGGTCATAGGCGCCGGCATCGTCTTCAAACGTCACATGGCTTTCGGAATAGAGGCTGTATTCGGACCAGCGGCCCACAGTGCGGGCCAGACCCTTGTAAAGCTTCAGCCGCACGGTGCCGGTCACGTGCTCCTGACTTTTGTCGATCAGGGCCTGCAACATCTCGCGTTCGGGGCTGAACCAGAAGCCGTTATAGATCAGTTCGGCATATTTTGGCATCAGCTCATCCTTCAGATGGGCGGCGCCACGGTCCAGCGTGATCTGCTCAATCCCGCGATGTGCCTCGAGCAGCAGCGTGCCGCCGGGCGTTTCATAGATGCCGCGCGATTTCATGCCGACGAACCGGCCCTCGACCAGATCCAGCCGACCGATACCATGCTTGCCGCCCAATTCGTTCAGACGGGTCAGGATGCTGGCGGGGCTCATCGCGACGCCATTGATCGACACCGCATCGCCGCGCTCGAACCCGATCTCGACATATTCGGGCGTATCGGGCGCATCTTCGGGGTTCACGGTGCGCTGATAGACGTAATCGGGCGCGTCTTTTGCGGGGTCTTCCAGAACCTTGCCTTCGGACGAGGTGTGCAAAAGGTTGGCATCCACGCTGAACGGCGCCTCGCCGCGCTTGTCCTTGGCGATCGGGATCTGGTGTTCCTCGGCAAAGGCCAGCAGTTTGGTGCGGCTGGACAGATTCCACTCGCGCCAGGGGGCGATCACCTTGATGTCGGGGTTCAGCGCATAGGCGGCCAGTTCGAACCGCACCTGATCATTGCCCTTGCCGGTTGCGCCATGGGCGACAGCATCGGCGCCGGTCATCGCGGCAATCTCGATCAGGCGTTTGGAAATCAGCGGGCGCGCGATCGAGGTGCCTAGCAGATACAGACCCTCATACAGCGCATTCGCCCGGAACATCGGAAAGACGAACTCGCGGACGAATTCTTCGCGCACGTCTTCGATATAGATGTTTTCCGGCTTGATCCCCAGCAGGATCGCCTTTTGGCGGGCCGGTTCCAGTTCTTCGCCCTGACCCAGATCGGCGGTAAAGGTCACCACCTCGCAGCCATATTCGGTTTGCAGCCATTTCAGGATGATCGAGGTATCCAGACCGCCGGAATAGGCCAGTACGACTTTCTTGGGGGATGACATGGGCGCCTCGGATTTCATGCACAGGTTCCGGCGGCGTTTATTGTGTTTTCGGGGGCCGGGCAAGGGGACGGCCCGTTTTGCCAGTCAGATTGCTGTCAAAGAACACACTCTTGCGAATGGGCAGGATTCGCATCAGGTGTAGGGCATGGATAATTTCATTGCCCAGGCCCGCGCCGCCGAACAGGCCATGCGCGCGATCTTTCCCGCGACGCCGTTGCAGCGCAACGAGTATCTTTCCGCGCGTTTTGATGCCGATATCTGGCTGAAGCGCGAAGACCTTTCGCCGGTGCGGTCTTACAAGTTGCGCGGAGCGTTCAACGCGATGCGCAAGGTTCTGGCGAATGACCCGGGGCAAAAGGTGTTTGTCTGCGCCAGTGCGGGCAATCACGCGCAGGGCGTGGCCTTTGTCTGCAAGCATTTCGGGGTGCGCGGCGTGATCTTCATGCCTGTAACCACACCGCAGCAGAAGATTGACAAGACGCGCGACTTTGGCGGTGAAAATATCGAAATACGCTTGATTGGTGACTATTTCGACGACAGTCTTGCCTCTGCCCAAGCTTATTGTGCGCAGGTTGGCGGCTATTTTCTGGCCCCGTTTGACGATGATGACGTGATCGAGGGGCAGGCATCCGTTGCGGTCGAGATCATGGACGAATTGCCCACTGTGCCGGATCTGGTGGTTCTGCCGGTTGGCGGCGGTGGGCTGGCCGCGGGCGTCATATGCTTCATGCGCCAAGCCTTGCCGCAGACGCGATTCCGTTTCATAGAGCCGCTGGGCGCCCCGTCTTTGACTCAGGCGATTGCAGCGGGGGCGCCCGTGACCTTGCCACGTGTCGATTCGTTTGTAGACGGGGCGGCGGTTGCGCGGATCGGCGAAAAGACGTTTCCATTCTTGCGGGACATTGCGCCGGGGGATGTGCTTCTGGCGCCCGAGGATCGGATATGCGTGACGATTCTGGACATGCTGAATGTTGAAGGCATCGTGCTGGAGCCGGCGGGGGCGCTGGCCATTGATGCGCTGAACGATCTGAAAGACCAGATTCGCGGCAAGACCGTCGTCTGTGTAACGTCGGGGGGAAATTTTGATTTCGAGCGCCTGCCAGAGGTGAAAGAGCGGGCGCAACGGTATTCCGGCGTCAAGAAATACTTCATTCTGCGCCTGCCGCAGCGCCCGGGTGCCTTGCGTGACTTTCTGGATTTGCTGGGCCCGCAGGACGACATCGCCCGATTTGAATATCTGAAGAAATCAGCGCGCAATTTCGGATCGGTCTTGATCGGCATCGAAACGACCGAAGCTGAAAATTTCTTGCGTCTTTTTGAACGGCTGGATCATGCGGGGCTGGTCTATCACGACATTACCGAAGACGATTTGCTGGCGCAGTTCGTGATTTAGGCGGGCGTGCGTTGTGACGACACGCGCCCCAGAAATTTCGCGCGCGACAGGTGGTAACATTCAATCAGGGCCGCGCAGTCGAACGGCTGGCCTGACTGAACCCGTAATTCGCCATCTGTGCAATGTCCGGCAAGTGCCGAAAAACCCAGATTGAGCGCCGAACCTTTCAGGAAGTGAAGCGCTTCGCGCATTTCAGCGGGATCAGATCGTGCCTGCAGGCCGCCCACGATTTCGTCGACCTCCTCAAGGAAAATCTCGATCACCTCGGAAAAAGCCTCGGCGCCGACATCCGCGCGCAGATCTGCAATGCGAGCCCATTCGATCATTTCTATTGCCCTAATGACGGACCACCCGCGCATAGAGTGCAGCAGTAATCTTAACGTAGGGTTTGTCGCGCAAGCCGAGAAATTCAAATCTTAGGTTTTACGATGCGTTAAAGGCGCGCGCTTATCACCGACAAGTGGGTGCGTTGAACGAGTGGGGTCGGTGTGACGGAAAAATTGTGTCTAACACAGCTAAAGCCGGGGCTTGACCGGGCACGGATGGTGCTGCTTGTCGATGACAGTCGGTCGCAGCGCAGCATCTTGCGGGCCTTGTTGAATGGCTGGGGATATCAGGTGATCGAAGCGGCATCTGGCGGAGAGGCGCTTGCCGCCTGCGATGGCGCGAAAATCGACATCGTCATCAGCGACTGGATGATGCCCGGCATGAACGGGATCGAGTTTTGCACCCGCTTTCGTGCGCTGGATCGCGCCGGATATGGTTATTTCATATTGTTGACCTCAAAATCGGAAACGACAGAAATTGTGCAGGGGCTTGAGGTGGGCGCCGATGACTTTCTGACCAAGCCGGTGAACCCGACGGAGTTGCGAGCCCGGCTTGTGGCGGGCGAGCGTATCCTTGGCATGCAGGAAGAGCTGAACAGCAAGAACAAGCTGGTCGAGACCGCCTTGCACGAATTGCGCGGACTTTATGATATCATCGACCGCGATCTGGCGCAGGCCCGGCATATTCAGGAATCGCTGGTGCCGGAACGATTCAGGCGGCTGGGACCGTCGCAGATTTCCATGCTGATCAAGCCCTGTGGCCATGTTGGCGGCGATCTGGTCGGGATGTTCACGCCGGGGCCGAACCGGCTGGGGTTTTTCAACATAGATGTATCCGGGCATGGCGTGACGTCGGCCCTGATGACGGCGCGGCTGGCCGGATATCTGAGCGGCAAGTTCCTGGAACAGAATATCGCGCTGGAACGGCGATTTGACCGGTTTTTCGCAATGCGTCCCCCCGATGAGGTGGCGCATATCCTGAATGAGCGGCTTTTGTCGGACCAGGGGGTCGAGGAGTATTTTACCATGGCGCTGGGCATTGCCGACCTTGCGACAGGGCGGGTGCGTCTTGTGCAGGCTGGCCATCCGCATCCGCTGATTCAGCGCGCTGATGGTCGGATCGAATTTGTCGGCAATGGTGGTTTGCCGGTGGGGTTGGTTCCTGACGCTAGGTATGAATCATTCGATATCTTGCTGGGCAAGGGCGACCGGGTGCTGCTGTATTCCGATGGAATTACCGAAAGCCTGACCGAAGCAGGCGAAATGATCGAACAGGAAGGGTTGGCGCAGATGCTGGCAGGTGTGGCGGATCTGCGCGGCCCCGAAGTTCTGGACAACCTGTTCTGGGCCTTGACCGAACAGCGGCACGCATCACCGCTTGCCGATGACGTGTCGGCGGTGCTGCTGGAATATCACGGCCCGGAATAGGCTTATTACAGGCCAAAAACGGTTTTGACAAAGTGGCGATCGCCGGGATTCGCCAGTTGCGCGGCGGCATCGTGGGCAGAAATCCATATGGCGGTGTGGTCTGCCTCGCGTGGGGGGCCAAGCGGGCGGATCGGGCGCGCCATAAAGACATGGCACAGCTTTTCGGCCCAAAGATCGTATTCCGGCATATAGGTAAATCGACGAAAGGCCCCCAGACGCCGAAGCGGCGCGATCCGCCAGCCGGTTTCTTCCAGGACTTCGCGGTGCAGCGCGGCAAGGGGGTGTTCCCCGGCATCAATGCCCCCGCCGGGCAGTTGAAGTTCGGGAACGGGCCGCTGCTGAAGGGTGATCAGAAGCGATTCGCGGTCGGGCAGAATCGCATAGGCCCCGTGGCGCACCTTATAGGTTCGGTCCGGTCGGACTGCCTCGCCAAAACGTCTGATCATGTGCTGGCCTCTTGGTGCGCCTGTTGTGCCGACTATATTGTCGCGGTATGCCAAGTGACGGCCCACAAGGAAACCCCATGACTCTTGGATCACAGATCGCCTGGGACGATACCGTCCTTCCGTTTCAACTTGATCGCAGCGATATCCGCGGCCGCGTCGGGCGGCTGGACGGGGTGCTGGATCAGGTTCTGGCGCAACATAACTATCCGCCCGCGATCGAGGCCCTGGTGGCCGAGGCCGCGCTGTTGACAGCCCTGATCGGCCAAACCATCAAGTTGCGCTGGCGGCTGTCGCTGCAGGTGCGTGGTGATGGCCCGGCCAGGTTGATCGCAACCGATTATTACGGACCGACCGATGACGGGCAGCCCGCGCGCATACGGGCCTATGCCAGTTTCGACGAAGACAGGCTCGATTCCACTGCCCGGCCATTTGACCAGATCGGCAAGGGGTACTTCGCCGTGGTTCTGCACCAGGGCGAGGACATGTCGCCCTATCAAGGAATCACGCCTATTGCTGGCGGGTCGCTTTCCGCATGTGCAGAGACATATTTTGCCCAGTCCGAACAGCTGCCGACACGGTTCGCACTCAGCTTTGGCCGGTCGCGACTTCCGGGTGAGGTGGAGCGTTGGCGGGCAGGCGGCGTCATGTTGCAACACATCCCCAAGGCCTCGCCATTGATGGCGCAGGATGGCGCGTCGGGTGAAAACGGGCTGCTGAACGCGCAAGATATCCTGCAAGGTGATGACGAAGAAAGCTGGGCGCGGGCGAATTTTCTGTTGGATACCGTCGAAGATCTGGAGCTTGTCGGCCCGAATGTACATCCCACCGACCTGCTTGTTCGCCTGTTTCACGAGGAGGGCCCGCGCGTTTATGATGCACAACCCGTCAGTTTCGGGTGTAATTGCTCTGAAGAGCGTGTTCGGCAAAGCCTGTCGATCTATTCGGCCAAGGACATCGCTTATATGACGACGGATGACGGGCTGGTGACGGCAGATTGCCAGTTTTGCGGCGCGCATTACGAGCTGGACCCCGCGACAGTCGGGTTCGAGGCCAGGGGGCGGGACGTCGATGACAGCTGATATTATCGCCCGGCTGCAACGGGCGATTGAAAATCCGGGGCATAATTCATCTGATTTCGATCTGAATCCCTCATTCGCCGCGCCAGTTGGCACCGTGCTGACGCCAGCCTCGGTTTTACTGGCGATACTTCCCGGTGCGTGGGGGTTTGATCTGGTTCTGACCAAGCGATCTTCACGGCTGAAACATCATCCGGGGCAGATTGCCTTGCCAGGCGGCAAACAGGATCTGGGCGATTCCGGTCCGGTAGCGGCCGCGCTGCGCGAGGCCGAGGAAGAAATCGGCCTTGACCGCAACTCGGTCGAGATTTTGGGAACGCTTCCCGGGCATCAATCTGTGACCGGCTATGGCATAACGCCTGTTTTAGGCCTGATCAGAGCCGAATTTTCACCCGTTCCTGAAAAGGGCGAGGTCGAAGAGGTGTTCACCGTGCCGCTGGAACATGTCACCGATCCAAGCAACTTTTATATATGTTCACGGGTCTGGGGCGGGCAGGTGCGGCGGTATTATACCGTTCCCTATGGACCCTATTACATCTGGGGAGCCACCGCCCGCATTCTGCGCGGGCTGGCCGACAGGATGACAGTGTGATGCGCCTGAACGCGCCTTGGCTTGCCGCGCCCGAAACGCAGGCGGTTTGCGCAGCGCTGACCGGCGCGGGGTATCAGGCGCTGTTTGTTGGGGGCTGTGTGCGCAACACCCTGCTGGGCGCGCCGGTGAATGACATTGACATCGCCACCGACGCATTGCCGGAACAGGTGGTCGCGGTGGCAAAGGCGGCTGGGCTTCGCGCGGTTCTTACCGGGATTGAACACGGCACCATCACCGTTGTTTCGGGACACAAGCCCCATGAGGTGACAACCTTTCGCCGGGATGTCGAAACCGATGGCCGGCGCGCGGTTGTTGCGTTTTCCCGATCTGCTGACGAAGACGCACATCGGCGCGACTTCACGATGAATGCCCTTTATGCGACGCCAGAGGGCGATGTTTATGATCCGCTGGGTGGTATTGACGATCTTCAGGCGCGGCGGGTCCGGTTCATCGACGATGCCGGGCAGCGGATCGTCGAGGATTATCTGCGCATCTTGCGGTTTTTCCGGTTTCATGCGTGGTATGGCGATGCCGTGAACGGCCTGGATGCCGAAGGTTTGGCCGCCTGCGCGCGATATTCCGCCGAGATAGAGACGCTTTCCAAAGAGCGTGTGGGCGCGGAAATGATCAAGCTGCTATCGGCGCCCGACCCCGCGCCCAGCGTTGCAACCATGGCACAGTCGGGCGTGTTGGCGCGGGTCATACCCGGGGCCGATGCCCGCCTTTTGCCGGTTCTTGTGCATATCGAGCAGGGTGAGCACATAACGCCAGACGCCATGCGGCGGCTTGCTGCGCTGGGCGGCGAGGGCGTGCCGGGCAGGTTGCGATTAAGCCGGGATCAGCAAAGGCGCCTTGACGTGATGCAGAATAATATCGGCAGTGGCGATACGGCACTGGTTCTTGCCTATCGGTATGGCGCCGATCTGGCGCGGGATATCCTTTTGTTGCGGTCAGCGGCGCTTGAGACATCCTTGCCAGATGGGTGGCGGGATGATCTGCGCAAAGGTGCCGGGGCGCGGTTTCCCGTAGTGGCGGCCGATCTGATGCCCGCGCTGTCGGGGCCGGCGCTGGGACAACGCCTGAAAGACCTTGAAGAACAGTGGCTACGGTCGCAGATGACTCTTGGCCGGAATGATCTTTTATCATGACCGTGGGATGGTCGGCATGGTGACGACAACAATACACAGGCTGGGTCATCTGGGCGATGGAATCGCCGAGGGGCCGATCTTCGTGCCGATGGTCCTGCCCGGCGAGGTGGTCGAGGGCGATGTGATCGGTGATCACATGCCCCAGCCCAGGATCGTGACGCCATCGGCTGATCGCGTTCGTGCGCCCTGCCCGCATTACAAAAGCTGCGGCGGGTGCGCGCTGCAACATGCCTCGGACCGATTTGTCGCGCAGTGGAAGGCTGATGTGGTGCAGATCGCGCTGCAGGCGCATGGCCTGTCAACGCAGTTGAGGCCCGTTCAGACATCACCGGCGCGGTCGCGGCAAAGGGCGGTTCTGGCGGGGCGACGCACCAAGAAGGGCGTGATTGTCGGATTTCATGCGCGCGGTTCCGATACCGTGATCGCCATTCCGGATTGCGTGTTGCTGCATCCCGATCTGATGGCGGCCTTTCCCGCGTTGCAGGCTTTGGTTCCCATCGGCGCATCCCGCAAGGCTGAGATCAGTTTCACAGTCGCGAAGTCATTGGATGGGGTCGATGTTTCGGTTCAAGGGGCAAAGCCGCTGGACCGAATGATGATAACAGAATTAGGCACTATTGTTGCCGAGCATGGGCTTGCGCGATTGACATGGAACGGTGAACCAGTTGCCGAGCTGCGACCGCCGCGCCAGCAGTTCGGGCCCGGTCAGGTTGTACCGCCGCCGGGCGCATTTCTGCAGGCCACCGCCGACGGACAGGCCGCGCTGACATCTGCGGTGATCGCCGGTGTGGGAGACGCGCGACGGGTTGCCGATCTTTTTGCGGGCTGTGGCACCTTCAGCCTGCCCTTGGCGCAAAAGGCCGAGGTTCTGGCCGTCGAGAGCGAAGCCGATATGCTGGCCGCGTTGGAAAAAGGCTGGCGCCGGTCGCAGGGGCTCAAACGGATCGACACCGAAGCACGTGATCTGTTCCGCCGCCCGCTGATTCCCGATGATCTGCGCCGGTTTGATGCGGTGGTGATCGACCCGCCGCGCGCCGGGGCCGAATCGCAGATGGAACAGATCGCGAAATCAACGGTGCCCTGCGTGGTCGGGGTGTCGTGCAACCCTCTGACATTTGCCCGAGACGCCGCAATTTTATGCGCGGCGGGGTTCACCCTGGAGTGGGTTCAGGTGATAGACCAGTTCCGCTGGTCCCCGCATATCGAAATTGTGGCACGGTTTGCGCGATAGAGTTTTTCCTGATTGGTGCTGTCAAATTTGCGCAATTGAGGTAGAATCGCGCAAAACAAGCCGTAACCGGGATATCGGGCAGTAAAATGATCGACAGGCGTGTGCTTATCCAGGGCGGGTTATTGCTTGGGCTGGCCGGTTGTGGCGGGCGGGGCATTCCGGTCTATGACGGGCCGCAGGTAACGCGGGTTGTCGTGCTGAAGAACCGGCGGCGGATGTATCTGCTGCATGATCAGACCGTTTTGAAAAGCTTTGACATCGCGCTGGGCTTCGCGCCGGTCGGGCACAAGCAATTCGAAGGTGACGGAAAGACGCCCGAGGGCCGCTATTACATCGACCGCCGAAATCCGCGCAGCAGCTTTCATCTGTCGTTGGGGATATCCTATCCCAACGAAGATGATGTCGCGCGCGCCTTTGCCAGCGGCAAAAACCCCGGGGGCGATATTTTCATCCATGGCCGGGCGCGCAAAAACCGCGGTAAGGGCCGTGACTGGACGGCTGGCTGCATTTCCGTGAAAGACGGTGAAATAGAGACAATTTATGCCATGGTTCGCGATGGCACCGTGATCGATATCCTGCCGTGACCGGTCAGCCGCCCGTCACCAATGTCCACCAGATCTTGCCAGCGGGCTCCTGAAAGAAGGCAAAGCCCATATCGCGCGCCTTCGGGTCGAGCATGACGTCGCGGGTATCAGGCTGTTGGGCCCATGCGGCGAGGGTTTCCAGCTCGGTCTCGTAGGTTTCCGAGATGTTTTCGCCCAGCATGTTGCCAGCATAACCGGTGCGGTTCACCCGATCCAGCGGCGACGAGCCGTCGGAACCGAAATGCCATGCCCGGTTTTGCAGAGACATATCGCGAGAATGGGTTGCGGCGGCGGCGTTCAGCTCGGCGCTGAGCTGCAGCGGGGGCAGCGCCCGTGCGGCCCGCAGCGCATTGATCGAATCCAGCGCGCGATACTGGATTTCAGCGGTGTTGCTGGCGGTGATCCGGTAGATGTTGTCGGATGTTGTCGGGGCCTGACAGCCGGCAAGAGCAACGGCTGAAAGAATAACAAACAGAATTACACGCATGGGGTCCGCCATCTATGATTTGCGCTGATCTGCTTACACGGATGTTGGGTGCTGTTCAAATGCTACCCGGCGCAGACCCGCCTGTTAACACGTGTTTGATTTGCGGCGGTTCGCTGGGTGGCATATGCTTTTGTCAAACAAACAGGAATTTGGAGTTCGTCATGACGTCCTCAACCCTCAAGCTGGCCAACCGCAGGGCATTTCTTGCCGGCGGTGTCGCGCTGCTTGCCGCGCCGGCCCTGGCCCAACAGAATTCGACCGAGCCCGACAAGGTGTTGGGATTGGGTCCGCATCCGGTTGACCACAATATCTCCAGCTTCAGGGCGCTGAACTGGCAGCCCTATTTTGCCAACCTCAAGAATGGCGCCATCCTGGTCGATACAACCTCGCGCGCGCTGCATTTCTGGACCGAAGACGGCCAGACCTACAAGCTGTACCCCACCAGCGTTCCAATGACCGACGATCTGACCCGGCGCGGCCGGACATCGGTGGTGAAAAAGGTTGTTGGCCCGGAATGGCGGCCGACTCCTGCAATGCGTAAACGCAATCCGGAATGGCCCCCCTATATCGGACCTGGCCCCGATAACCCGCTTGGCACCCACGCGCTGTATCTTGGTTGGACATATTACCGGATTCACGGCACCCATGATACGCGCAAGATTGGCCGCCGGTCGTCGAATGGCTGTATCGGATTGTATAATGAGAACATTTCTGAACTATTCAGCTATGCCAAGGTTGGCACGCAGGTTCTGCTGATCTGAATGCTGCAGGCATGGAACATAAACGGCGGTCTTGGGCCGCCGTTTTCGTTTCAGTCAATCCAGCCGCGCAGATTGCGCGATATAACGCCGGTCAAGGCGGCGATATGGGCCGGATCATCATTCAGGCAGGGGATATAGGTAAACTGCTGTCCCCCGGCATGTTCAAAGCTTTCGCGAATTTCTTCATTGATCTCTTCCAGCGTCTCGATGCAATCGGCGGAAAAGGCCGGGGCGATTACGGCGATCTTTTTCTTGCCAGCCTGCGCCAGACGCGCGACTTCCTCGACCGTATAGGGTTGAAGCCATTCTTCGGGCCCAAAGCGGGACTGGAACGTGGTGGTGATGCGATCATCAGACCAACCCAGCCGTTCTTTCAAAAGCCGCGTCGTTTTTTGGCATTGGCAATGATAGGGATCACCCTGCATCAGATAGCGCTTTGGCACCCCGTGATATGAGCAAACCAGTATATCGGGCTGATCGGCCTGTGCGGCATAGGCCCGTTCCACAGATTGCGCCAAGGCGTCGATATAGGCCGGATCGTCGAAATAGGGTGAAATTGTCCGCACTGCAGGCTGCCATGTTTCCTGCGCCAGCGCCCGAAACAGCTGATCATTGGCGGTTGCGGATGTCGCGCCCGCATATTGGGGGTAAAGCGGAACGAACAGGATTTTCTGGCATCCCTGCTCGATCAGCGCCCGCAATTTGGATTTTGTCGACGGATTGCCATAGCGCATGCAGAAATCTACCAGAACCCGATCGCCGAATTTGTCATGCACCGCTTGCGCCAGCTTTTCGGTCTGTGCCCGGGTGATGGTCATCAGCGGGCTTTCGTTCTTTTCGGTGTTCCAGATCGACCGATAGGCACGGCCCGAAGAAAAGGGCCGTTTTGTCAGGATAATCAGCTGCAACAGGGGCTGCCATTTCCAGGACGGATAGTCGATCACCCGTTTGTCGGACAGGAATTCATTCAGATAACGCCGCATCGACCAGTAATCGGTGGCGTCTGGTGTGCCCAGGTTGGCCAGAAGAACGCCGATTTTCGGACGTGCCAGGGCCGGATGATCAGACGGCGCATGCTGTGGGCGGATAGGTCTGTCTGACATCTGGACCTCTGTCTGGTGTGGTTGCGTGACACATAAAGAGATTTGCAGGCGGGTCAATTGTCGGGCTTGTCCGGTGCGGTCTTTGTGGATGGCGAGCTGCCCAGAAAATCAGCCAGACGGGCGGTCGCCGATCCGGGTTTGAGCGGCTTTTGCTGATCGGGATGCGGGGCCCAGCCGGTCAGAAATATCGTCTCGAACGTTGCTGAAATGCGATTATTGCCTGCGGGAAAAGCATTGGCATAGATCTGCGCGGCATCCGTGAAAAGTCGCTTTGGCGGAATGACGCGGCGACGCTGGCTCAGCGCATTGCCTTCACCCATGGCGCGCAAATCCCGCATCAGGTGCAATGCGTCACGATAGGTAACAGTTCGGGCATTGCCATCCACAACGGGCAGCGCGAATCCCGCGCGTTGTAGCAGCCCCCCCAGATCACGAATTTCGGCCATCGGGGCGATGCGGGGTGACAAGCCCCCGGTCAGCGCGGATTCCGCCTGCGCCAGCACGGCACGCAATTCGGCCAGTGTCTGGCCGCCGAACATCACGCCGATAAATAGGCCATCGGGTTTCAGCGCCCGCCGGCATTGAATCAGTTGCCCAACCGGATCGTTGGCCCAGTGCAGGGTCAGGCCATGGATGATCAGGTCATGGGCTTCGGGCGCCAGATCCAGAACCTCGGCATCGGGGATATGGCGTGCATCGGGCACAGCGAGGTTCCAGATTTCGGGGAAAGGCGACACGATCGCGGGCGCTGTAAAGGTTTTGTTAACCTCGGTGAGCCTTTCCTGAACCTCAAGGGCAGCGTCATGATGCAGGAACAGGGCCGGTTCAGCCATGCGTCTGGCGCGGTTGCGAAACCGGGCCAGGGCGGTGCGGTCGGTCAGGGCTGGCGGTTGGGTCATCGGCTCTCCTGTCGGGGATTATCTAGAGGCTTGGAATGGGATTGCAAAGCGCGCTGCGCCTGATCTATCCGCCGCAATGCGTGTCTTGCGGCGGTCTGGTTGATGACGATTTCGGATTATGCGGCGCGTGCTGGCGGGAAACCCACTTTGTATCCGGCCTGGTTTGCGATTCTTGTGGCACGCCATTGCCAGGTGAAGATGACGGGCTGGCGATTCAGTGTGATGACTGCATGGCGCTGGCACGACCCTGGGCACAGGGCCGGGCGGCGCTGTTGTATCGCGGCAATGCCCGCAAGCTGGTGCTTGCCCTGAAACATGGCGGGCGCGAGGATCTGGCCATTCCGGCGGCGCGGTGGATGGCGCGGGCCGGTGCGCCGATCTTGCAGCGTGACATGATCGTTGCACCGGTTCCCTTGCATCGGTTGCGGCTGCTGGGACGTCGATACAATCAGGCAGCGCATCTGGCGCGCGGTCTTGCACGGCTGACGGGGCTGGAATGTTGCCCGGACCTGCTGGTTCGAAGGCGCCGGACCGCCGTGCAGGAAGGCATGGGGGTTTCCGCCCGATTTGAAAATGTGGCCGGGGCGTTTCTGGTGGCCCGGCGCCATGTCGCCCGCATCCAGGGGCGGCCGGTTATGCTGGTCGACGATGTGATGACATCAGGCGCGACTCTTGCGGCCTGCGCCGAGGTTTGTCTTGGGGCGGGGGCCGCAAGCGTTTCGGTTCTGGTGCTCGCACGCGTTGCGAAGGATTTCTGAAGGGGTATAGTCGCGACAAACCAAAGGATCGCGAAATGAAACCAGTTGAAATCTATACCACACCAACCTGTGGCTATTGCGCCCGTGCCAAGCGGTTGTTGAATGAAAAGGGCGTCAGCTTTGCCGAAACCGATGTTTCCACGCATCCGGAAAAGCGGCGCGAAATGATGGACCGGGCCAATGGCGGCCATACCGTTCCGCAGATATTCATCGGTGGGGTGCATGTGGGCGGCTGCGACGATCTGTTCGCACTGGACCGTGCGGGCAAGCTTGACCCGATGCTGAAGGGCTGACCGATGCGCGTGGCCATGCTGCAGTTATGCGCCAGCGATGATCCGGCGGAAAACCTGCCGGTCGTCCGTGACATGATGCGCACGGCCGCATCCGACGGGGCCGAGTTCATTCTGACCCCAGAGGTGACGAATTGCATTTCGGCCAGCCGTAGCCTGCAACAGGATGTCTTGCTGCATGAGGTTGACGACCCCACACTGGCGGGGCTGCGCGATCATGCGGCCGCGCTGGGCGTGACGCTGTTGATCGGGTCGCTGGGGCTGAAAACCGATGATCCGGACGGCCGGTTCGCAAACCGGTCGTTCATGATTGGCCCTGATGGCGGGATCATTGCCCGCTATGACAAGATTCACATGTTTGACGTGCAGATCGGCGAGGGTGAAGAAATTCGGGAATCTTCCGGATATCGTCCCGGTGATCGTGCCATCGTTGCGGATATCGGCGCCGCGCGTGTCGGGATGACCATCTGCTATGATATGCGGTTTCCCTATCTTTACCGGGCCTTGGCCAAGGGTGGCGCGCAAATCCTGACGGTTCCGGCGGCCTTTCATCCGGTCACCGGGGCGGCGCATTGGGATGTGCTGTTGCGCGCGCGGGCAATCGAAACCGGTTGCTTTGTGCTGGCGCCGGCCCAGACCGGCACCCATTCGGCGCGACAGGGCAAGCCGCGCCAGTCTTATGGCCACAGTCTGGCGGTGGGGCCATGGGGCGATGTTCTGGCCCGCGCCGATGATCGGCCGGGGATCACATTTGTCGATCTGGATCTGGGCGCGGTGGAAAAGGCGCGTGGCCGGGTCCCGTCGCTGACCCATGACAGGCCGTTCCGGGGGCCGAGGTGAGCGATCTGTCCGATTCGCTGGCGGTATTGCTGTTCGGCGAGATTTTCATGGCCGACCAGTTGGCGCGTAACCTGCTGACCAAAGCCTTACCCAAGGGGATGGAACTAAGCCACTTCTCGGTTCTGAACCATCTTGCGCGGGTAGGTGGTGAACGCAGCCCGGCGCAGTTGGCCGATGCATTTCATGTCACGCGTGGCGCGATGACGAATACACTGACCAAGCTGGAATGGGCCGGGCATATTCATATCCGCCCTGATTGGGACGATGCGCGGCGCAAGATGGTGTCGATCAGCCCTTCGGGGCGCCGGGCGCGGGATCTGGCGATCGAGGCGATTGCCCCCGTTGTTGCCGAGGTTGTTGCCGATGTCGGCGCTGACAAGGTCAAGGCGGTTCTGCCTGTGCTGCGGGCGCTGCGGCAGGCGCTGAGCGGCGAAAACTAGGCTGAATTCACCGCGGCGGTAACATAATTCACCGACAGGTCACGATCGGACAGTGACCAGTTCCAACTGACCGGATTGAATATGAAACCCTTGCGATCCACGGGATCGAACCCGGCCTGGCGCAGCAGGTTGAACAATTCATCCGGGGTGATGAAACGGTGCCAGTCATGGGTTCCCTTGGGCAGCCAGCGCATCACATATTCGGCACCGACAATGGCCATCATGAAACTTTTCGGATTCCTGTTGATCGTCGAGCAGATTTGCAACCCGCCGGGTTTCAGCAATTGCCGGCACGCGGTCAGGAATGCCAGCGGATCGGAAACATGTTCGATCACTTCCATGTTCAGGACGACATCGAAGCGCTCGCCCGCTTCGGCCAGCGCTTCGGCGGTAGTGTGCCGATAGTCGATCACCAGACCCGATTGTTCGGCATGGATGCGGGCCACAGGAATATTGCCCGCGGCAGCATCCGCGCCCACAACCGTTGCCCCCAATCGCGCCATCGGTTCCGCCAGCAACCCGCCACCGCAACCGATATCCAGCAGGCGCAGACCCGAAAAAGGGCTTTCGCTGGTCAGATCGCGGCCGAATTCCGCGGCGATCTGGGATGTGATGTAATCCAGCCGGCAGGGGTTCAGCATGTGAAGCGGTTTGAATTTTCCGTTGGGGTTCCACCATTCGGCGGCCATGGCCTCGAATTTCGCCACTTCGGACGGGTCGATGGTTGTTTCAGCGGCTTGCATCCTGGTCTCCGATCCGGTCTTCTGGTGACACCCTTTGTTGCGGGTCTTCCGCACGTTATATAGGTCGGATATGGATAAATCCGCAGGCCAAAAGCGCGCAGCGCCCGTTCTTTACCCCGCATTGGCACCGTTTGACCAGCGCATGCTGGCGGTTGGCGATGGTCATACCCTGTATGTCGAACAATGCGGCAATCCATCGGGTATTCCGGTGGTGGTTTTGCATGGCGGGCCGGGGGGTGGATGCAGCCCGGCGATGCGACGATATTTCGACCCCGCCGAATATCGGATCATTCTGTTCGACCAGCGCGGGTGTGGTCGTTCGCGCCCTCATGCCAGTGTCGAGGCCAATACGACCTGGCATCTGGTTGCCGATATAGAGATGATCCGCGCCGCACTGGGCATTGATCGCTGGGTGGTTTTCGGCGGCAGTTGGGGCGCAACGCTGGCCCTAGTCTATGCCCAGACCCACCCCGAGCGGGCGGCCTATCTGGTGTTGCGGGGCGTCTTTTTGATGACGCAGGCCGAACTGAATTGGTTCTATGGCGGCGGCGCGGGCCAGTTCTGGCCCGATCTTTGGCAACGGTTCAGCGATCCCATCCCGGTCGATGAACGGTCCGATATGATCGAGGCCTATCACAAGCGCCTTTTTTCAGACGATCCCGCGCTTGAGGCGCGGTATTCGCGCACCTGGGTTGCCTGGGAAAATGCGCTGGCGTCGATCGAGAATGATGGCCATTTCGGGGATGCGCCGGCGGAATATGCGCGCGCCTTTGCACGGCTGGAAAACCATTATTTCCGCAATGCGGGCTTTCTGGAAACCGATGGACAGATCTTGCGGAATGTTCCGCTGATTTCGCATATTCCGGCCACGATCGTGCAAGGCCGTTACGACATGATCTGCCCGCCAGCCGCGGCGTGGCAATTGGCCGAAAACTGGGGTCGGGCCGAAATCAGGATGGTTCCGCGTGCGGGCCACGCGCTGTCAGAGCCGGGAATCAGTGCCGAACTGATCCGCACCACCCGCGCGATCTTGCGCCAGACACAGGCATTGGGCCTGTAATCGGGTGAATGAACAGTATTTTAACAGTTAAGCCTGCGTTCACGCCGCTCTGCTAGTGCTGATATCGGGTGAGTATGAGGTGGTGGAATGAGCGCATCAAACAATGCGCCAGTCATCATCAAGCGGAAGAAGATCGTCGGCGGCGACGGGCACCACGGTGGGGCGTGGAAGGTGGCCTATGCCGATTTCGTGACGGCCATGATGGCCTTCTTCATGCTGATGTGGCTGTTGAACGCGACAACGGAAAAACAGCGCAAGGGGATCGCAGATTATTTCAATCCCACGATTCCGATCAACCGCATATCAGGCGGCGGAGAGGGCGCTTTTGGCGGGGATAGTATCTTTTCTGAAGAAACACTTTCGCAATCGGGCACCGGGGCAACCAATCGTCACGCCACCCAACAACGTCAGGCACGCGGTGACAATTGGCCAGGTGACTCGCAGGATGCGCAGGGGGATGCCGGGTTGCAGCAGGTCATGCAGTCGCTGAACACATCTGGCGGTGAAAGCATGTTGCTCGACAATTCCCTGCGTCAGATCATGACCCGCCTGACCGACGAGGGGCTGATCGTCGAACTGTTCGATCTTCCTGGCCGCCCGCTTTTTATGGATGAGGGCGACCAGCCCAGCGCGGCATTGATAGATATCGTTGCCGTGATCGCCGATGTGTTTGCCCTGGTCCAGAATCCTGAGA